>DASTGK010000121.1:0-7221 GCA_035719085.1 Anaeromyxobacteraceae bacterium | reverse complement strand
GCCCGCGCGGCGAGGCGGCGCTGGCTGGCGAGGTGCTCTGGCCGGGCGGCGCCCGGCTCGCCGAGCGGTTCTTCGGCGGCGCCTTCGGCGAGCTCGCCCCGGGGGCGGTGGCCGACCTCGTCGTGCTGGAGTGGCGCCCGGCGGTGCCGCCGCCGGCGGTGCGCCAGGGCGAGCTGGCGCTGCTCTGGGCCGAGGCGCCGGCCGCCTGGGTGATCGTGGGCGGCGAGGTGCGGCTGCGCGAGGGGCGGCTCCTCGGCGTCGACGAGCCGGCGGTGGCGGCCCGCGCCCGCGAGGCGGCGGCCCGCCTGCTCGGCTAGCTCACGCGCCGCGGCGCGACAGGGCCTCGGAGAGCGCCTTCAGCGGCCCGACGTCGGCGCGGGCGCTGTCGACGAGGAGCCGCAGCACGTTCAGCGCGGCGCGCGCCAGCTCGACGAGCTGCTCCAGCCGGCGCGCCTTGAAGCGGGCCTGCGCCTTCACCGCCGGATCGACGTCGGCGAGCGCGGCGCGCACCTCGGCGAGCGCCCGCTCGAAGCCGTCGAGCGCCCCCCGCACCGCCGCCATCTCGCGCTCGCGCAGCACCCGGGTGACGAGCCGCCAGACGTTGGTCTCGGCCTCGAAGTGCTCCTTGCGATCGCCCGGCACCTCGACGCTGCGCACCACGCTCCAGCGCCGCAGCTCGGCGAGCGACATGGAGAGGAGGCCGGTGGAGATCTGCAGCCGCTCGCACAGGTCGGGGGCGGCGAGCGGCCGCTCCGAGAGGAAGAGCACCGCCCAGACGCGCCCGAGCTGCCGCTTGAAGCCCCACAGCTCCATGAGCGCGCCGACGGCCTCGGCCACGGCCAGGTCGGCCTGCTGCAGGGCGTAGGAGGCGGGCGGCGCCTTGGGGGCGGTGGCGGGCATGGTCAGGCGAGGGCCAGGTCGGCGAGCGCGCAGGCGGCGAAGGCGACCGAGGCGAAGGCGTTGTAGTTGAAGAAGGCGACGTTGAGCCGGTCGCGGCGCAGCTCGCCCTTCGGCGCGACGTAGAGGTGCTCGGCGAGGAGCACGGCGGCGAGGATGGCGCTGCCGGCGAGCCAGCCCGGGCCGCGGCCGGCGAGCGGCCCGGCGGCCGTCACCGCCGCGGCGGCGAGGAGGTGGAGGGTGCGGGCCCAGGCGAGCGCCCCCTTCTCGCCGAAGCGGGCCGGGATGGAGTGGAGGCCGGCGCCGCGGTCGAAGTCGACGTCCTGCAGCGCCCAGAAGAGGTCGAAGCCGGCGATCCAGGCGCCCACGCCCACGCCGAGCACGATGGCCGGGGCGGGCGCGCCGCCGGTGAGGGCGATGGCCACGCCCACCGGCGCGAGGAGCTGGGCCACGCCGAGCCAGAGGTGGCAGGCCCAGGTGAAGCGCTTGGCGAAGGAGTAGCCGAGCAGGATGCCGAGCACCGGCGGCGCCAGCCAGCCGGTGAGCGGCGAGATGAGCGCGGCGGCGAGGACGAAGAGGGCGGCGGCGCCGAGGAGGAGCGCCCAGGCGGCGGCCGGCGAGACCTCGCCGGTGACGAGCTCGCGCGCCGCGGTGCGCGGGTTCTGCTCGTCGAAGCGCCGGTCGGCGATCCGGTTCATGGCCATGGCGGCGGTGCGCGCCGCCACCACCGCGAGGGCCACGAGCGCGAGCCGCCCGGGCTCGAGCCGCGCGTCGCGGGCCACCAGCACCACCGCCGCCGCCACGAAGGGCAGGGCGAAGAGCGAGTGGGAGAGCTTCACCATGCGGGCGAGGGCGGCGACGCTGCTCACGGAGCCTCCGGGACGTGGCGGGCCACCCACTCGACGGGGCGCCCGAGCGGCCCCTCGCCCGAGGCGAGGAGCTCGAAGGGATCGGCCGGCCGCTCGCCGTGGAGCGGGGCGGCGAGGAGGCCGGGCGCGCTGCCCGGCAGGAGCCGCCCCACCGCCGGCGCGCCGACCGCGGGGCCGTTCCAGGCGAGCGGCAGGAGCGCCCGGGCCGGGACCTCCGGCTGATCGCGGCGCAGCCAGGCCAGCTCGGCGAGCGGCGCGAGCGAGGGCGACGAGGCGAGCGAGTCGGTGCCGACGGCGAGCGGCACGCCGGCCGCGAGGAGGCGGGCGAGCGGCGGGCGGGCGCGCGAGATGTGGTGGTTGGAGCGGGGGCAGAGGACGGCGGTGGCGCCGCTCGCGGCGAGGAGGGCGAGGTCCTCGTCGTCGAGGTCGACGCAGTGGACGAGGAGCCAGCCGGGGCCGAGCCGCGGCGCCGCGAGCGCCACCGGCGAGCGGGCCCAGCCGGGCCGGGGCGGCGGCGAACCCCAGCGGGCGCGGAGCTCGGCGAAGGGGCCGACCCCGCCGGCCACGAAGGCCCGCTCGGCCGGGTCCTCGGCCAGGTGGAGCGAGGCGGGCGGCCCGGCGAGGAGCTCCAGGAGCCCGTCGGCGTCGGTCGAGTAGACGGCGTGCGGGCTCTCGACGACGCGGAGTCCGGGGAGGCTCGGCGCGGCGGCCCGCGCGTCGGCGCCGGCGGTCCGGGCGGCGGCGAGCCACTCCGGCCGCGAGCCGAAGACCTCGTGGAAGACGGTGCCGGCGAGGCCGGCGGCGGCGAGCGCGGCGAGCGAGCCGAGGGTGTTGGAGACGTCGCCCACCGCGGCCACGCCGGCGTCCACCAGGGCGCGGGCGCCGGCCGCCATCGCGTCGGCGGCTCCGGCGTCGCCGCGGGCCCGGCGGACCTCGACGAAGCGGCCGATCCAGCCGGCCAGCCCCTCGCCGCCCGGGACCGCGCCGGCCAGGTGGCCGAGCTCGAGGTGGAGGTGGGCGTTCACGAGGGCCGGCAGGAGGACGGCGTCGAGCCGCTCGCCGCGGCCGTGACGCGCCTCCACCTCGGCGCGCGGGCCGACCGCCACGATCCGGTCGCCGTCGAGCGCCACCGCGCCGTCGGCGATGGCCGGCGGGAGCGCGCCCCCCGGCCGCCCGGTCAGCACCCAGGGCGCGGCGACGACGCGGGTCACGCCGCGGCGCCCCCGAGCCGCTGGTACCTCATGTTGCGCCGGGCCGCGGTGAAGCCGGCGTCGCGGATGTGGCGCTCCACCTCCTCCGAGTCCATGCAGAAGGTGGTGCCGGCGGCCGAGACGACGTTCTCCTCGATCATCACCGAGCCGAAGTCGTTGCAGCCCATGTGCAGCGCCGCCTGGGCCACGCCGCCGCCCATGGTCACCCAGGAGGCCTGCAGGTTGGGCACGTTGTCGAGGACGAGGCGCGAGAGCGCGTTGACCCGCAGGTAGGCGTGGGCGCTCCCGTCGCCCGGCTCGAGCCGGGTGTGGGCCGCCTGGAAGGGCCAGCAGATGAAGGCGGTGAAGCCCTGGGTCTCGTCCTGCAGGTCGCGCAGGCGCAGCAGGTGGCTCACCCGGTGGCGCGGCTCCTCGCCGACGCCGAACATCATGGTGGCGGTGCTCTTCAGCCCCTGCAGGTGGGCCGCCTTCATCACCGTGAGCCACTCGTCGGTGGAGCACTTCAAGGGGGCGATGCGGCGCCGCACGTCGTCGTCCAGGATCTCGGCGCCGCCGCCCGGGACCGAGTCGAGGCCGGAGGCGACGAGCCGCGCGATGGTCTCGTCGAGCCCGAGGTCGCTCGTGCGGGCGATGTGCCAGATCTCCTCGGGCGAGAGGGCGTGCAGGTTGATGACCGGCCACTTGGCCTTCACCCAGCGGAAGAGCTCCTCGTACCACTCGACGCCCAGGTCGGGGTGGAGGCCGCCCTGGAGGAGCAGCTCGATGCCGCCGAGCGCCACCGTCTCGTCGATCTTCTTCGTCAGCTCCTCGCGGGTGAGGACGTAGGACTCCTGGTGGCCGCGCGGCCGGTAGAAGGCGCAGAAGTGGCAGGCCGTGGTGCAGACGTTGGTGTAGTTGACGTTGCGCGAGACGATGTAGGTGACCACGTCGTCCGGGTGGAGCGCCCGGCGGCGCATGTCGGCGGCGAGGCCGAGCTCGAGCAGCGGCGCCTGCTCGTCGAGCAGCTCCGCCTCGTCGGCGTCGAGCCGCTCGCCGGCCGCCCCCTTGGCCAGCGCCGTGTCGAGCGAGACCTGGCGGCGCTGGCGCGTCGAGCGGACCACGTCGTCCACGAAGCGGAGCGTCATGGGCGGGAGGAAGCCCTTCGACGCGGCCCGGTCGAGGAAGGCCTCGAGGCCGAGCAGCTCGTGCGGCCCGAGCCCGTAGCGGATCCGCTGCGTCAGGTAGCGGCGGTAACGCTCCGGGTCGCCGCCCTTCTGCGCCGCGAACTTCCGGGCCAGCTCGGTGCGCAGGCCGAGGCCGAGCTGCGCGGCGCGGGTCAGCTCCTGCACGTCCTCCGGCGAGACGCGCCCGGGGCGGGCGGCCCAGAGCGCGAAGATCATGGGGAGGCCGGTGAGGTGGGTCCACTCGCGGCCCAGGTCGAGCACCTGGCTCTTCTTCACGTCGAAGCCGCGGTCGCCGATGACGAGCGCGCCCTTGGTGCCGACGGCGCGCGCCAGCCCCTCGACCGCCGGCAGCTGCGTGAAGGTGGGGTGGACGCCCATGGCGTCGAGCACCACCTTGGCGAGCACCTGCGAGGTGCGCGAGGCGGTGTCGAGGAAGACCTCGTCCCAGATGGCGGGCGACTGCTCGCCGGCCAGCACCACCGTCTGCACCGGGCCGTCGGCGCCGATGGCGATGCCGGGGACGATCTCGTACTCACCCTTGGTGAGCGCGGCGACGGAGACGAGCGCCAGGTCCACCTCGCCGGCCTCCAGCATGGCGGCGCAGCGCGAGGGCTCGGCCAGCACCAGCTCGATCCGCTCGGAGCGGTCGAGGCCGGCGGTGAGCGGCCAGGCGTTGAGGAAGGAGACGGCGGCGGCCTTGAGCTTCGGCATGGTCGGTCCGGGGCCCGCCCCGTGCGGCCGGGCGGGCGAGTGGGGTCAGGCGGTCACGGGGAGGCGCGTCGCCGGCGGCGGCGGGGCCGGCGGCAGCGGCCGCTCGTGGACCTGGAGCACGTGGTAGAGCGAGTCGCGCTCGGCCGGCACGCGGCCGGCGGCGCGGATGAGCTCGTGCAGCGTCCGCTCGGAGAGCGCCTGCGGCACGGTGGAGCCGGCCATGTGGTAGATGCGCTCCTCGAGGACGGTGCCGTCGAGGTCGTCGACGCCGAAGCTGAGCGCGGCCTGGGCCAGCCGCTCGCCGAGCGAGACCCAGTAGGCCTTCACGTGGTCGAAGTTGTCGAGGTAGAGCCGCGCCACCGCCAGCGTCCGCAAGGCGTCGTAGCCGGTCGGCTTGGGGAAGGCGCGCCCGATCATGTTGTGCTCGGGGTGGAAGGCGAGCGGGATGAAGACCTGGAAGCCGCCCGTCTCGTCCTGCAGCTCGCGCAGCCGGCGCATGTGGTCGACCCGCTCCTCCAGCCGCTCGATGTGGCCGTAGAGCATGGTGGCGTTCGACGTGATGCCGAGCCGGTGGGCGGTGCGGTGGATCTCGAGCCACTGCTCCGCGGTCGCCTTGTCGTCGCAGATCTTGCGGCGCACCCGCGGGGCGAAGATCTCGGCGCCGCCGCCGGGGATGGTCTTCAGCCCCGCGTCCTTGAGCTCGGTGAGCACCTGCGCGTAGCTCTTGCCGAACTTCTCCGCCCAGTAGTGGTACTCGATGGCGGTGAAGGCCTTGATGGCCAGCTCCGGCCAGGCCTCGTGGATGCGGCGCAAGAGCGTCGTGTAGTACTCCCACGGCAGCGTCGGGTGCAGCCCGGCCACGATGTGCACCTCGGTGATCCCGAGCGGCCGCTTGGAGAGCACCTTCTCCACCGCCTCGTCGAGCGACATGGTGTAGCCGTCGGAGGCCTGCTGGTCGTCCTTGCGGGCGAACGAGCAGAACTTGCAGGTGGCGACGCAGACGTTGGTCGGGTTGAGGTGGACGTTGCGGTTGTAGAAGGCCAGGTGGCCGTGGCGCGCCTCGCGCACGTGGTTGGCGAGCGCGCCGAGCGCCGGCAGGTCGCGCGCCTGGAAGAGCCTGAGCCCGTCCTCGTCGGTGAGCCGCTCCCCGGCCAGCACCTTGTCGCGGATGGGGCCGAGGCCGTCGCGCTCCAGGGCGCGGTTCGCCAGCGTCGAGATCATCGGATCACTCCTCCACGGGCTCGGGTGCGCGCGGCGTGAGCCCGGTCCAGCGGGTCATGAGGTCGTTGGGGAGGCCGAGCCGGTCGAGGACGCGGCCCACCACGGTGCCCACCAGCTCGTCGATGGTGCGCGGCCCCGAGTAGAAGGAGGGCGAGGCCGGCATGACGAAGGCGCCCGCCTCGATCACCTGCGTCATGGCGCGGGCGTGCACCAGCGAGATGGGCGTCTCGCGCAGCACCAGCACCAGCTTGCGCCGCTCCTTCAGCATCACGTCGGCGGCGCGGCCGACGAGGTCGATCGAGACGCCGTAGGCGATGCGCGAGAGGGCGCCGGCCGAGCAGGGGATGACCACCATGGCGTCGTAGAGCGACGAGCCGGAGGCGAAGGGGGCGGTGAAGTCCCGGTTGTGCCAGGTGGTGAAGGGGTACTTGGGCGAGCCGCCGATCTCCTGCGCCCAGACCTGCTTGCCGGTGTCGGTGAAGACGAGGTCGGCGGTGACGCCGTGGGCCGGCCCGTGCTCGGCGAGGAAGTCGAGGAGCCTCTTCGCGTAGGGGGCGCCCGACGCGCCGCTGACCGCGACGACGAGCTTCACGCGCGCACCGCGGTGACCAGGCCGCACATGCCCGGGAAGAGCGTCGCCCCCTTCACGTCGCGGAAGCCGGCGCGGGCCGCCGCCGCCTCGAACTCGGGGCGCGAGGCGAAGCGCTCCATCGACTCGACCAGGTAGCGGTAGGCGGCCGGGTCGGGCGAGAGGATGCGCCCCATCACCGGCACCATCAGCTTGTTGACGGCGACGTGGACGGCGCGCGTGCCGGCCGACTCGGGCCGGAAGAACTCGAGGATGCCGAGCCGGCCGCCCGGCCGGAGCACCCGCGCCAGCTCGGTCAGCCCCACCTCGTATCGCTCGAGGTTGCGCATGCCGAAGGTGACGGTGGCGAGGTCGAACGACGCCGGCTTGAAGGGGAGCACCATGGCGTCGGCCTGGCTCGCCGGCAGCCCGGTCTTCTGGACGCCGCGCGAGAGCATGCCGAAGGAGAAGTCGGCGCCGACGATGCGCAGCCCGGGCACGCGGCGGCGCGCCATGGCGGCCACGTCCATCGTCCCGGCGCAGAGGTCGAGCATCGCCTCGCCCGCGCGCGGCGCCAGGTC
>DASTGK010000120.1:0-10569 GCA_035719085.1 Anaeromyxobacteraceae bacterium | reverse complement strand
TGGACATCGCACTGACCACCGTCAAGGACTTGCAGGGCCAGGAAAGCCGCGGCGAACTCAACCGCGAACAGGCCCAGAAACTGGCCAAGGATGTGCTGCGCAGCATGCGCTATCACGGCAACGAGTATTTCTATGTTTACGACAGCAAGGGCATCGGCGTAATGCACCCCATCCGCCCCGAATACGTCGGCAAGCAGAACTGGGACCGCCAGGACAAGTCCGGGGCCTACACCATCCGCAACATGATCCGGGCCGCCCTCGACAAAAGCGCTTTCGTCGAGACGCTTACCCCCAAGCCGGGCAGCGATGTCCAAGTGCCGAAACTGCATTACCTGCAGCATTTCGAACCCTGGGACTGGGTGATCGGCACCGGCTTGTATATCGACGATCTCGATGCCTTGTTTTACACCCAGGTCCGCTATGCGGCCGTGGTCATCGTCCTGATCCTGCTCTCCGTCGGCGCCGTCGCCTGGTGGATCGCCCGGGCCATCATCGCGCAGATCGGCGGCGAACCCGCGCTGGCCGTCGCGACCATGAGCAAGGTCGCCGCCGGCGACCTGACCGTCTCCATTGACGCCGCGCGGCCGAACAGCCTGCTCGGCGAACTCGATCACCTGGTGCACGCCCTGCGTGCCATGATGAGTGAAATCACCCGGGGCGCCAGCCAGGTCGCCGGCTCGGCCCGGCAAATCGCCGACACGTCGGCCGAAGTGGCGCACTCGGCCGAAGCCGAAACCGAAGCTACCCAGGCGATGGCCGCAGCCATGGAGGAATTGACGGTTTCGATTACCCATGTTTCGGACAATGCCGACGAAACCAGCCGCTACGCCAGTACCGCAGCCGACCTCGCCGACCAGGGCGAGCGCAGCGTCGAAACGGTTGCCGCCAATATTTCGACGATGGCCGGCAGCGTGGCCAATGCCGCCGAGAAAGTCCGCGGCCTGTCGGGCAATGCCCAGGAAGTATCCCGGATCGCTTCGGTCATCAAGGATATTGCCGGTCAGACCAACCTGCTTGCCCTCAATGCCGCCATCGAAGCCGCCCGGGCCGGCGAGCAGGGCCGGGGCTTCGCGGTGGTCGCCACCGAGGTGCGCAAGCTGGCCGAGCGCAGCCAGGGCGCCGCCAAGGAGATCAGCGGCGTGGCCCAGACCAGCGTGAAGGTGGCGGAGCGCTCGGGTGAGCTGCTGGAGCGCCTCGGCCTGCGAGGCCATCTCTTCGGCGGTGGAGGAGAGCTCCTCGGCGGCCGACGCGTTCCGCTGGGTGACGGTGTCGACGACGCCCATGGCCTTGGAGACCTGGGCCACGCCGGCCGACTGCTCCTGGCTGGCGGCGGCCACCTCCTGCACCAGGTCGGAGGTCTTGCGGATGACCGGGACGAGCTCGCCGATGAGCTTGCCCGAGCGCTCCGCCACGTCGACGCTGCTGCCGGCCACCTCGCCGATCTCCTTGGCGGCCTTCTGGGCGCGCTCGGCCAGCTTGCGCACCTCGGTGGCCACCACCGCGAAGCCGCGGCCGTGGTCGCCGGCGCGCGCCGCCTCGATGGCGGCGTTCAGCGCGAGCAGGTTGGTCTGGTAGGCGATCTCCTCGATGATCGAGGTGCGCTCGGCGATGGAGCGCATCGCCGAGACGGTGGCCTGCACCGCCTGGCCGCTCTCGTCGGCGTGGCGCGCCCCCTCGCCGGCCATGGCCTCGGTCTGGCGCGCGTTCTCGGCGTTCTGGGTGATCGAGGCGCTCATCTCCTCGAGCGACGAGGTGGTCTCCTCGACGCTGGCGGCCTGCTCGCCGGTCCCCTGCGAGAGGGCCTGGGCGGTGGCCGAGACCTGCGCCGAGGCGCCGGACAGGGCGTCGGCCCCGCCGCGCACCTCGCCGATCACCTCGGCGAGCCGCTCGGTCATGGCCTTCATGGCGGCGAGCAGCTGCCCCACCTCGTCCTTGCCGGTCACCTGCACGGTGTCGCGCAGGTCGCCGCGCGCGATCCGCTCGGCCACGCCGACCGCGGAGCGCACCGGCGTGGTGATGGAGCGGGTCACGAGCACCGCCACCGCCACCGCCACGAGCAGGGCGCCCGCCAGGAGCGCGAGGGTGAGCGAGCGCGCCGAGGCGAAGACGTCGCCGGCGCGCGCCGACTCGTGGTCGACGAGCTGGTTCTGGTGGTCGATGAAGCGCCCCCAGATCGCCTGGACCTCGCGCAGGGCCGGCACCATGGTGCCGTTCACCTCGGCCACCGCGGCGTCGCGCTGGCCGGCGTCGAGCGCCGCCTTGGCCTTGGTGAAGCCGGCGGCGTAGCGGGCGCGCTCCACCCGCAGCTCGGCGACGGCCCGCTTGCCCTCGTCGTCGAGCCCCATCTTCTCCAGCTCGTCGTTGAGGGCGGAGGCGCCGCGGCGGATCTCCTCGATCTCGCCCTCGAGCCGCTTCACCGCGGCCGGGTCGGTCTCGTGGACCAGCCGGGTGACGGCGAGCTGGATGTTGGCGGCGTAGTCGCCCCCGAGCACCGCCTTGCGCGCCTTGACCCACCGGACCTGGGTCAGGTCGTCCACCACCTCGTGCAGCTCGGCGAGCCGGCCGAGCCCTACGAGCCCCATGCCGAAGAGGAAGAGGACGACGAGGCCGAAGCCGAGGGCGAGGCGCAGGCCGATGCGGAGGTTCGACATGTGGCGCGTGGCTCCTTGTGAGGCGCCCGGTCCGGCCGGGAGGGCCGGGGAGCGTCACCGCGGGGTGGTTGCAACGGCGGCACCACGCCCCGCGCCGGCCGGACCCAGCGGAGAACCGCGCGCCAAGCGGGCGTCGGCCCGGCGGAAACCGCGCAGGCGCGCCGCCGACCCGCGCCGCGCGGCGCGGGTGTCGGGCGGGCCCCGGGAGTCGTCCCGACCCGTTCACGCGCCGCGACGGATCGTGGACCGATCCGCTCGTCAGCCGGCCGTGCCGCCGCCGCCCGACAGCCGCGCCCGCAGCGCCGCGAGGACGCTCTCGGCGTGGGCCGCCCGCTCCTCCGGCGGCGCCGGCTGCGCGTCCGGATCGACCTTCTCGTGCGCCCCGGCCGGCAGGTCCTCGAGGAACCGCGACGGGGTGCGCGGCAGCACCTTGCCCCGCTTCACCCGCTGCGTGGCGCGCGACAGGTGGAGCAGCTCGCGCGCCCGGGTGATGCCCACGTAGGCGAGCCGCCGCTCCTCGTCGAGGTCGCGCGCCTCGCCCTGGATGCCGGCGCAGGGGAGCAGGTCCTCCTCGACGCCGACCAGGAAGACCACCGGGAACTCGAGCCCCTTGGCGGCGTGCAGCGTCATGAGGGTGACCCCCTCGTCGGCCGCCGGGTCCTCCTCGTCGCGGCTGTCGAGGGCGAGCCGCTGCAGCCAGGTGGCGAGCGAGGGCTTGCGGGTCTTGCCCTCGTACCACTCGAGCGAGCGCAGGATGCCGTCGATGCCGTCCACCTTGCGCTGCCCGGCCTCGTGCGACTGCACGGTGGAGCGGGCGTGGGCGTAGAGGTCGAGCTCGGCGACGAGCGCCCGCCCCGCCTCGGCCACGTTGCCGGCGGCGAAGCGCGCCCGCGCGCGCTCCACCAGCACCACGAAGTCGGCGATCCGCTCCGGCGCGCCGCGGGTCAGCTCCGGGATCTCGCCGGCGCGCTTCAGGGCCTCGAAGAGCGGCAGCCCCTCGGCCACGGCGAAGCCGTGCACCTTCTCCACCGTGGCGTCGCCGATGCCGCGCGGCGGCACGTTGACGATGCGGGCCAGCGAGGTCTCGTCCTCGGGGGCGACGCAGACCTTCAGGTAGGCGAGCAGGTCGCGCACCTCGGCCCGGTCGAAGAAGGCCGAGCCGCCGTGCACCTGGTACGGCATCTGCGCCTCGCGCAGCGCCTCCTCCACCGGGCGGCTCTGCGCGTTCAGCCGGTAGAGGACGGCGAAGTGGCCCCAGGGGCGCCCCTCGCCGCGCAGCCGCGCGATCTCGGCGGCCACCCAGTGGGCCTCCTCCTCCTCGCCCGCCAGCGCCACCACCTTGACCGGCGCCCCCGGGCCGGCCGAGGTCCAGAGCTTCTTCGGCTTGCGGGCCGGGTTCTTGCCGATGACGCCGTTGGCGCACTCCAGGATCCGGCCGGTGGAGCGGTAGTTCTGCTCCAGCCGCACCTCCTTGGCGCCGGGGAAGTGCTTGTCGTAGCGCAGGATGTTCTTCACCTCGGCGCCGCGCCAGCCGTAGATGGCCTGGTCGTCGTCGCCCACGGCGCAGACGTTCCTCCGCTCGCCGGCGAGCAGCTTCAGCAGCTCGAGCTGGCACAGGTTGGTGTCCTGGTACTCGTCCACCAGGAGGTGGCTGAAGCGCGCCTGCCAGCGGGCCCGGAGCGCCTCGTCCTTGCGCAGCAGCTCGACCGGCCGGGCGATGAGGTCGTCGAAGTCGACGGCCCGCTGGGCCCGCAGCGCCTGCTCGTAGCGCGGGAAGACCTCGGCGGCGATGAGGTCGTAGTCGTCGCCCTGCCCCTCGGGCTTGGGGGCGATCTTCTTCTCGAGCGCGTTCTTGGCCTTGGAGATCTGCCAGAGGACGCGGCGCGGGTCGAAGGACCGGTCGTCGATCTTCACCTCGCGCATGCAGCGCTTCACGATGGCCTGCTGGTCGCCGGCGTCGCAGATGGCGAAGCGCTTGGGCAGCCCGGCCGCCGCGTGCTCCTGCGTCAGCAGCCACAGGCCGAAGGCGTGGAAGGTGGAGACGAAGACGTCGACGCCCGGTGGGCCGGCCAGGTGCGCCACCCGCTCGCGCATCTCGGCCGCCGCCTTGTTGGTGAAGGTGACGGCCAGGATCCGCTCGGGGTCGACCCCCTTCTTGAGCAGGTAGGCGACGCGGTGGGCGATGACGCGGGTCTTGCCCGAGCCGGCGCCGGCGAGCACGAGGAGCGGCCCCTCGGTGGTGATCACCGCCTCGCGCTGCGGCGGGTTGAGCGTCGAGAGGTCGAGCATCGGAGCCGCGGGGTTTCTCACACGCCGGGGCGGCGAGGACAAGACTTGACAGCGCGGCCGCGCGGCGCGGCGCGGTCGAGACGAATCTCCTCCCTCTCCCCCACCGGGGGAGAGGGCCGGGGTGAGGGGGCCGTTTCACGGGCTGTCGATGTCGAGGGCGAGGAGCGCCGCCGCGAGGTCGGCCGGCAGCGGCGCCTCGACGGCCACGCGCCCTCCGGCCGGCGACGGGAAGGCGAGCCGGGCGGCGTGGAGCGCCTGCCGCGCGATGGCGGGCGAGGCGGCGCCGTAGACCGGATCGCCCAGCACCGGGAAGCCGGCCTCGGCGAGCTGCACGCGGATCTGGTGGGTGCGCCCGGTGTCGAGCCGGACGCGGAGCAGCGCCGCGCCGTCGAGCCGCCGCTCCACCCGCCAGGCGAGCCGCGCCCGGCGCGCCGAGGCGACGCGCGTGGTGAAGCGGCGCGGGTCCTTCGGATCCTTGCCGTACGGCGTGTCGAGCGCGCCCTCGTCCGGCGGCGCGCCGCCCGCGAGGACCAGGTACTCCTTCTCGACCTCCCCGGCCTCGAAGGCGGCGCGGAGCGCGAGGAGCGCGGCGTCGGTGCGGGCGAGGAGCAGGCAGCCGGTCGTCTCCTTGTCGAGCCGGTGGGGCAGCCCGGGCGCCGCCTGGCCGTCGACGTCGAAGCGGCCGAGCCGGCTCGCCGCCGCCACCACCGAGGGGGCGCCGGGGCGCGTCCGCTCCACCGCCAGGCCGGCCGGCTTGTCCACCACCAGGCAGGCGGCGTCGTCGTAGAGCACGGGGAGGTCGGGGCCGCTCGCCGGGGCGGCGCGGGCCGGGGGCCGGTCGAGCTCGATCGCCTCGCCGCCGAAGAGCCGGCGCAGCGGCGAGCAGGCCTTGCCGCGGATGCGGACGCGCCCCGCCTCGCACAGGGCGCGGGCCCGCTCCGCCGAGAGGCCGAGCCGCCGCGTCAGCCAGCGGTCGAGTCGGGCGCCGGCGTCGTCGTGGGGGACGGTGAACGTCTCGGCGGCCATGGCGCGCGTGTACCACGCCGGCCCCGGTACGACGAAGCCCCCGGACCTCGCGGTCCAGGGGCCTCGCACCGACCGGGTGGCGGACCGGCTCAGCCCTCGGCCTCGGGCTCCCCGGCCTTCTTCATCGGGGCGGCGCCGCGGGTGAGGGCCGCGACGGCGGCGCCGGCGGCCGCGCCGACCACCGCGAAGAGCGAGGCGACGGCGGTGACGCCGAGCACCATGCCGAAGACGATGAGCGCCTTCACGGCGAAGGTCGAGGTGACCGGGGTGCCGAAGATGCCGCCCGCGAGCAGCACGCCGGCGTAGCCGCCGTAGAGCAGGGCGGGCAGGAGGGCGACGGCGAGGAAGAGGGCGAGCCCGATGCCGGCGCCGACGAGGGTGAACAGCTTGGCCGGGTTCCTGGTGTTGGTCGTCATGGCGCGTCTCCTTCTCGTGTCCGGGGCCGTCCGTTCGGCCACCCGACCACTGCCAGGTGCACCGACCTTGCCAAGCCGGAGCCGACGGGATTCCGGGCGGTTGGCCCGGCGGCTGTCGGGGAATCCCGACGGCGCGCCGAGCCGGCCCGACGCCCCGCTCGCCCGGGGCGCTACTTGATGGTCGGCGGCGGCAAGGGGTTGCCGTCGGCGTCCAGGATCTTCGGATCGCCGAGGCCGAGCTCCTTCAGCCCCGCCTCCACCTTGGCCCGATCGCCCACCACCACCCAGACGGTCTTGGCTGGGTCGAGCAGCTGGGCGGCCCGCGCCACGTCGTCGCGCGTGGTGGCGCGCACCCGCCTGGCGTAGCCGTCGAAGTAGTCGTCGCCGAGCTTGAAGCGGACGATCTCCCCGATCGAGCGCGAGACGGCGCGCCCGGTCTCCCAGCGCCCGGGGAGCGCCAGGGTGATGGAGGACTGGGCCATGGAGAGCTCGTCCGCCGTCACTGGCTTCTCGCCCCGCATGCCCCTCACCTCCTTCAGGAACTCGGCGAGCGACTCCTTGGTCTTGTCGGCCTGGACCGAGGCGTAGCCGAGGTACGGGCGCGGCCCGCCGGCGGCCATGAGCACCGTGCCGGCGCCGTAGGACCAGTGCTTGTCCTCGCGCAGGTTCATGTTGACGCGCGAGACGAACTGGCCGCCGAGGATGGTGTTCATCACCTCCTCGTGGACGTCCGGCCCCTTCGCCCGCGGCGGCGCCACCGTGCCCATGAGCACGAGCGACTGGACCGCGCCGGGGCGGTCGATGAGGTAGAGGGCCGGCCTCGGCGGCAGCCCCTGGCCGATGGCCTTGTCCGGCCCCCGCCCCTTCTTCCAGCCGCCGAGCAGCTTCTCGAGCTTGGGGACGATGGCGGCCGCGGTGGTGTCGCCCACCACGATGAGCGTCGCCCCCTCCGGCTTGAACCAGGTCTCGTACCAGCGCTGCACCGCCTCGCGCGTGATCCGCCGGACCGAGTCGGCGGTGCCGGAGCCGGTGAGCGGGTTGCCGTAGGCGTGGGTCTTGCCGAAGATGATCCCCGGGATGACCCGCTGGGCGATCCCGAAGGGCTGCACCTGCTCCTGCTCGATGGCCACGAGCTGCTGCTTCTTCAGCCGGTCGAAGTCGGCCTGCGGGAAGCTCGGCGAGAGGGCCACGTCGGCGAAGAGGGCCAGCGAGGCGTCGAGGTTGGCGTCGAGCGCCGAGAGCGAGACGAAGGTCTGGTCGAGGTTGGAGCCGACGGAGAGCGAGGCGCCGAGCCGCTGCAGCTCGTCGCTGATCTGCAGGGCGGTCCGGGTCTTGGTCCCCTCGTCGAGCATCGCGCCCGCCAGCTTGGCGGTGCCGGCGAGCTGCCCGCGGTCGGAGGCGTAGCCGGCGTCGACGTACAGGTCGAAGGTGACGACCGGCACCGCCTTGCGCTCGGCCACGATGACGGTGAGGCCGTTCGAGAGCTTGTGGCGCTGGAACTTCGGGAAGGCCGCCTCGGGCGGCGTCCCGGCGTCGGGACGCTTGGTGCGGTCGGCGCCCGCCTTGGCGGCGGCCAGCTCCGGGAAGGGCCGCACCGTGAGCAGGTAGAGGCCGTCGGAGAGCGCCCGACGGGCCGCCTGCTGCACCTGGGCGGCGGTGGCGTCCTTCACCCAGCCGATGCGCCGCTTGTAGAGCGCGGCGTCGCCCCCGTAGACCTGGTTCTCGGCGAGCACGTCCGACTTGCCGCCGAAGCCGCCGATCCGCTCCACGCCGCGGATGAAGCCGGCCAGCCGCTGGGTGCGCGCCCGGTCGAGCTCGTCCTGCGTCGGCCCCTTCTCCAGGAGGCGGGCCACCTCCTCCTTGACCGCCTTCTCCACCGCGGCCGGGTCGCTGCCGGGGCGCACCGACGCCTCGACGTAGAAGGTGGAGCCGATCTCGCCCGTCCCCTCCGCCGCCATGACGGCGGTGGCGATCTGCTCGTCGTAGACCAGCCGCTTGTAGAGGCGCGAGCTCTTGCCCGAGGCGAGGACCTGGGCCGCCACGGTGAGGAGCGTGTCGTCCTGCGTGCCCCACTCGGCCGTGTTCCAGACGAAGTAGAGCTTCACCTGCGGCACCCGGTCCTGCAGCTCCTGCCGCTGCTCGCCGGTGCGCGGCGCCACCCAGGCCACCTGCCGCTCGAGCGGCGGGCCGGGCGGGATGTCGCCGAAGTACCGCTCGACGCGCGCCTTCACGTCGTCGGCCTTGACGTCGCCGGCCACCACCAGCGTCGCGTTGGAGGGGCCGTAGTAGGTCTTGAACCAGGTCCTGACGTCGTCGAGCGAGGCGGCGTTCAGGTCCTCCATCGAGCCGATGACGGTCCAGGAGTAGGGGTGGCTCTTCGGGTAGATCGACGGCGTCATGACGTCGTCGACGCGGCCGTAGGGCTCGTTCTCGCCCTGGCGCTTCTCGTTCTGGACGACGCCGCGCTGCTCGTCGAGCCGGGCCTGGTCGATGGCGCCGAGCAGGTGGCCCATCCGGTCCGACTCCATCCAGAGCACCGTGTCGAGGGCCGACACCGGCACGTTCTGGAAGTAGTTGGTCCGGTCGTTGTTGGTGGTGCCGTTCATGTCGGTGGCGCCGAGCCGCTCGAGCACCTTGAAGTAGTCGTCGTTGAAGTGCTCCGAGCCGTTGAACATCAGGTGCTCGAAGAGGTGCGCGAAGCCCGTGCGGCCGGGCCGCTCGTTCTTGGAGCCGACGTGGTACCAGACGTTGACGGCGACGATGGGCGCCTTGTGGTCCTCGTGGACGATCAGCGTCAGGCCGTTCCCGAGCGTGAAGCGGGTGAACGGGATGTCGGGGATCTCCTGGGCGCGGACCCCGGCGGCCGCCAGGGCCACGGCCAGGGTGAGCGCGACGCGCGCGAGCATGCGGGGGGCTCCTTTCGAGGTTGAGTCGGTCATTCTAGTGCGATGTGCGCCGACGTGCGACGCGCCGGAAGGGACGCACCGCGCGTGCGGCGCCGCGCCCCACGCCGCGTGATACCGTCGGGCCGATCCCATGCTCAGCCTCTCCGCGGAGCCGAAGCTCGCCCTCGCCGCCGTCGCCCTCACCACCGCCGCGGCGCTCGCCGGCGCGGTGCTGGTGGGGCGCCACGTCGAGGCCCGGGTGGAGCAGGTGGGCGCGGACGTGCTCCGGGACGCGCTCCAGGACTTCGCGCGCGAGGAGCAGGGCGAGGTGGACAAGCTCGCCGCCACGCTCGACGTGATGATGGCGTCGGAGCGGCTGCGCGACGCCTTCCTGGCGCGCGACCGCGAGAAGCTCCTCGCCGTGGCGGGGCCCATCTTCGAGACCCTCCGGGAGCGGGACCGGATCTCGCACTGGTACTTCGTCGAGCCCGACCCGTCGCGCCAGGTCTTCCTCCGGGTCCACCGGCCGGAGCTCCACGGCGACCGCGTCGAGCGGATCACCATGCGGCGCGCCGCGGACAGCGGCGAGCTGGGCGCCGGGCTCGAGCTCGGCAAGACCGCCTTCGCGCTGCGCGTGGTCCGCCCCTGGCACGTGGACGGCAAGCTCGTCGGCTACATGGAGGTGGCGGAGGAGGTGGACGAGCTGCTGGTGTCGATGCGCAGCCGGACCGGCGACGAGTACGGGCTGCTCCTGCTCAAGAAGTTCCTCGACGAGGAGGCCTGGACGAAGGTGCTCGGGCCCCGCGCCAACACCTGGAACGACCGGGCCGACGTGGTGGCGGTGGACATGAGCGCCTTCCCCGACGGCATCCTGCGCTACGCGGGGGACGTCGAGGCGCTCCCCGCGCGCGGGCTGGTGCTCGGCGAGACCTCGCGCGGCGGCCTCACCTTCCTGAGCGGCGTCTACCCGCTCGACGACGCCGCCGGGCGGCGCGTCGGCGCCATCTTCGTGGCCCACGACTTCACCGCGCACCACCTGGCGGTGCAGGACGGGCGGCGCTTCGCGCTCGCCGCGCTGCTCATCCTGGCGCTCGTCACCGCCGTCGGCCTCGCGCTCCTGGCCCACGGCCTCGTCTTCCGGCCGCTCCGGCGGCTCCGCCGGCGGCTGGAGCGGCGCGCCGCGGGCGAGCCGGCGCCGGCCCCCCATCGGCTCGAGAGCGCCGACGACCTGGGACGGCTCGAGGTGATCCTGGAGCGGGCGCTGGCGGATCGGCCCGCCCGACCGCCCGACCCGGCGCCCCC
>DASTGK010000119.1:0-3661 GCA_035719085.1 Anaeromyxobacteraceae bacterium | reverse complement strand
GGTCTCGCCGGCCCGGCTCGCCTCGCCCCGCGCCTCGAGGACGCCGCCGAGCTCGCCCGCCACCACGCCGAGCACGATGAGGCCGCCGCCGGTCCAGCCGGAGAGGCCGAGCTGCTCGTCGATGACGAGCCAGCTGAAGATGGCCGCCGCCACCGGCTCGAGCGCGTAGATGAGCGCGGCCCGCACCGCGGTGGTGTGGCGCTGCGCCCAGTTCATGACGAAGAAGGCGAAGGCGGTCATGACGACGCCGGTGAAGGCGACGATGCCGGCGTACTCGCCGGCGCGCGCGGCGTCGAAGCGGAGCCCCTCCACCGGCAGCATGAGGAGGGCGCCCGCCAGCACCACCGAGATCTGGAGCAGCGTGAAGGGGACGAGCGGGTGCTTCGACGACCACTCGCTCATGTAGATGATCTGCAGGGCGAAGGCGACGGCGCAGCCGGCGGTGAGGAGGTCGCCCGTGCGCACCTCGGCCGTCACCGCGCCGGCGTCGAAGGGCCGGGTGAGGAGCGCCAGCCCGACCACGGCGAGCGCCGCGCCGCCCCAGGCGCTCCGGCGGACGTGCCGGCCCAGCACCAGCCGGGCGACGATCGGCACCACCAGCACCGACATGCCGGTGATGAAGCCGGAGCGGGCCGGCGTGGTGAGGTGGAGGCCGAGCGTCTGGAGCACGAACCCGGTCAGCATGAAGAGGCCGAGCAGGAGGCCGTGGCGCCAGAAGCCCGGGCCCACCGGCCGGCGGCGCAGGAGCGCCACGGCGCCGAGCACGGCGGCGGCGGTGGCGAAGCGGACGGCCAGGAAGAGGCTGGTGGTGCTGATCTCGAGCGCCCACTTCACGAGCGTGAAGGTGGTGCCCCAGAAGGCGGTGAGGACGAGGAGCGCGAGCTCGGCCATGCGGCCTTCTACACGACGCCCGGGCCGCTGCAAACGGGCCCGGCGTGCGGCTCGCTACGTCGCGGCCGCGCCGCCGTCGCCCCCGGCCTCCTCCGACGGGCCGTGGAGGCGGACCGGCGCCCGCTGCGCCCGCCGCACCCGCAGGTTGAGCAGCTCCACGCCGAGCGAGAAGGCCATGGCGAAGTAGACGTACCCCTTCTCGATGTGCTTCCCGAGCCCCTCGGCCACCAGCATCACGCCGATGAGGATGAGGAAGCTGAGGGCCAGCATCTTGATGGTCGGGTGGCGGTCGACGAAGTCGCCCACCGCGCCGGCGAAGGCCATCATCACGGCCACCGCCAGCACCATGGCCGCCACCATCACCGGCAGGTGCTGGGCCATGCCGACCGCGGTCACCACCGAGTCGAGCGAGAAGACGATGTCGAGGAGCGCGATCTGGACGATGACCGCCCAGAAGGCGCCCGCCCCGCCGGCCACCTTCGCCTCCTCGTGGCGCACCTCGAGCTTGTCGTGGATCTCGAAGGTGGCCTTGCCGATGAGGAAGAGGCCGCCGCCGAGGAGGATGAGGTCGCGCCCGGAGACGGTGCGCCCCAGCACCTCGAAGAGCGGCGCGGTGAGCCCCATGACCCAGCTGATGGCGAAGAGGAGCCCGAGCCGCGTGAGGAGCGCGAAGGCGAGGCCGAGCCGGCGGGCGCTCGGCTGCTCGGCCGCGGGGAGCCGGCCGGAGAGGATGGTGAGGAAGACGACGTTGTCGATGCCGAGGACGATCTCCATGGCGGCGAGCGTCGCCAGCGAGATCCAGGTCTCCGGCTGCGTGAGGAGCTCGAGCATGGCCGCACTCTACGACGCCAGCCCGAACCGCCAGACGCCGTCGACGAGCGTCCGCGCCACCTCGCCGCGCGCCTCCATCACCTCGAGGTTGGCCACCGTCTCGCTGAGCGTGAGGAAGGCGTCGGCGGGCCGCGCCCGGGGGAAGAGCGCCGTGCAGATCGCCCAGCCGGTCCTCGGGCCGTCCTCGAGCAGCGCCGCGATGCGCCCCTGCCGCTTCGCCATGAAGCCGAGCAGCCCGTCGATCACCTCGCGGTGGCTGCCGAAGGGGGCGCCGTGGCCCGGCAGGACGAGGTCGAGGTCGAGGGCGCGGGTCCGCTCGATCGAGGCGAGGTAGGCGACGAGCGGCCGGAAGAAGCCGGCCTCGCCGTTCGGCCCGAGCTCCATGAGCGGGTTGGGGCTGATCCGCTCGAGCAGGTGGTCGGCGGGCAAGAGCAGCCGGAGCCGCGGCTCGTGGAGCGCCACGAGGCCGGGCGTGTGGCCCGGCAGGTGGAGCACCTCGAAGCGGGCGTGGCGCCCCTCGACCACGTCGCCCGCGGCGAGCGGCTGGACCCCCGGCACGCGCCGCGAGAAGGTGTAGCTGTCGGCCCCGGCCCGCCCGGTGGCCACCCGCACCTCGGGCGGCACGTCGAGCCGCGCGAAGTGGGCGTCGAAGGCCGGGATGAGGTCGCGGAAGCGCGGCCCCGCCTCGTCGATCTTGGGGAGATCCGCCGGGTGGGCGAAGACCGGCAGCTCGCCACCGCGCCGCTCCTGGACGAAGCGGGCCGCGCCGTAGTGATCGACGTGGCCGTGGCTGACGACGACCTTCGAGACCTCCTCGAACCGGCGGCCGAGCCGGTCGAAGCCGGCCTGGAGCGCCGCCTGCCCCTCCGGCGAGCCGAGCCCGGCGTCGAAGAGGACGAGGGAGCCGTCCGGCGCCTCGATGGCGTAGGCGTTGACCGGGCCACCGGCCGCGACGAACGGGACCGGGACCTCGATGCGGTGAATCCCGAGCGCCGCGAGGTCCCGCTCCGTCACCGGCTCGCCTTGATCTTGGCGGCCAGCTCCGGCAGCACCTTGAAGAGGTCGCCCACGATCCCGTAGTCGGCCACCTGGAAGATGGGCGCCTCGGGGTCCTTGTTGACCGCCACGATCACCTTGGAGCCCTTCATGCCGGCGAGGTGCTGGATGGCGCCCGAGATGCCGGCCGCCACGTAGAGCTCCGGCGCCACCACCTTGCCGGTCTGGCCGATCTGCCAGTCGTTCGGCACCCAGCCGGCGTCGACCGCGGCCCGGCTGGCGCCGACGGCGGCGCCGAGCAGGTCGGCGAGCGCCTCGACCTCCTTGAAGTCGCCCTTGGTGCCGCGGCCGCCGGCCACCACCACGCGCGCCTCGGTGAGCTCGGGGCGGGCGCTCTTCACCTCCTGGAACTCGACGAAGCGGGTCTTGAGCCCCCCCGCGTCGACGGCCACCGCCACCTTCTTCACCTCGCCGGGCGCCGCGGCCGCGCCGGCCGCGGGGACCTCGGTGGGACGGACCGTGAAGGCCTTCACCGGCGTGGCCAGCTCCACCTCGGCCACCACGTTGCCGGCCCACATCGGCCGGCGGAAGAGCACGTCCTTCCCCTCGCCGCCGAAGGAGAGCACCTCGGTCGCCATGGCGGCGCCGAGGAGCGCGGCGGCGCGCGGCAGGAGGTCCTTGCCGGCGGCGGTGGCGGCGGCGCCGACGTAGCTGGCGCCGAGCGACCGGGCCAGCTCGGCCACCACCGGGGCGGCCGCCTCGGCGAGCCCGTGGGCCAGCGCCTCGTGCTCGGCCACGTGGACGGTGGCGCCGGTGGCGGCGAGGGCGCGGGCCGCGGCGTCGAGCCCCTGGCCGAGGAGCACGGCGTGGAGCGCGCCGCCCGAGCGCGCGGCGAGCGCGGCGCCGGCGCCCACGGCGTGGAGGGAGGCCTTCCTGAGCTGCC
>DASTGK010000118.1:0-2550 GCA_035719085.1 Anaeromyxobacteraceae bacterium | reverse complement strand
GGCGTCGAGCAGGCCGGCGGCGCGGCCCCGGAGGCCGGCCCAGCGGGCGGCCGCGGCGGCGGGCGGGCCGTAGCGCGAGAGGTCGTAGCGCCGCTCCTGCACCACCAGCGTGCCGGCGACGAGGTCGCCGAGCCGCTGCCGCCGCGCCGAGAGCGCCACCATGAGGACGCCCGGCGCGTAGCCGAGCGGCAGCTCGACGGCCCGGAGCGCGTTGCGCACGATCGACTCGACCGGCCCGACCGGCGCCCCGTCGGCCCGGACGACGCGCAGGCCGAGCGCCCGCTTGCCCGGCGTCTGGCCGCGCCACGCCACCTCCCACGCCACGTCCCAGCCCCAGCCGGCGCCGAGCGCGGCGGCGAGCGCGAGCAGCTGGCCGGCCAGCGACAGCGCCTGCACCTGCCGGAGCAGGTCGCCGGAGATGGAGTAGAGGAGCAGCCCCGTCACCCAGGCGAGGAAGAGGACGAGCAGGTCGAGCAGGTAGGCGAGGGCGCGCGCCCCGAGGCCGGCCGGCGGGAGCGCCGGGCCGGCCGGCTCCTCGGCGTCGATCGGGGGCTCGGGGGCGGGGCGCACGGGCGCGATCATAGCCCGGCCCGCCGGCGGTACCATGGCGCCATGGAACGGTTCGACGCGCCATGGGACGCGGGGTTGAAGATCAGCACCTGGCTGCTCGTGGCGATCATGGGGGGCGCCACCGCCCTGCTCGGCGGGCTGGGGCTCGCCATCTCCCACGGCGACCCGAGCCTCGGCTGGCCGCTCTTCATCGCGCCGGCCGTGCTCCCCGTCATCCTCCTGGCCACCTGGTCGCTCGCGCCGCGCGGGTACGCCATCGAGAGGGGTGAGCTGGTGGTGGAGCGGCCGCTCTTCCCGATCCGGATCCCGCTCCGCGACATCCGCGCGGTCGGGCGGCTCCCCTCCCCGCCCCGGCTCGGCCTGCGCGTCGCCGGCACGAGCGGGCTCTTCGGCCACTACGGCCGCTTCTGGAGCCCGGCGCTCGGCGCCTACCGGCTCTACGCCACGCGGCGCGACGGCCTCGTCTCGGTCGAGACGGCGGCGGCGCGCTTCGTCCTCACGCCCGAGCCGATCGACCCGTTCGTCCGCGCCCTGCTGGCGCGCTCGCCGCACGCCCGCCCTGGCGCCGCCACGGGCGCGGCCGGCGCGCGGCCGCGGATGGGCTGGAAGATCGCGGCCGGCGTGGGCGGCCTCGTGCTGCTCCTGGTCGCCGGGATCCTCGGCGCCATCTGGGGCTTCGCGCCGCGCGACGCCGTCCTCGACGAGGAGGGGGTGGTGATCGAGCGGCGGTGGGCCGGCCCGGTCACACTCCCCTACGGCTCGATCCAGGACGCCGAGGTGCTGGCGGCCGGCTACGCCCGCGGCTGGTGGCGCGAGAACGGCACCAGCCTCGGCCCGGTGCGCTACGGCCGCTTCGCCTCGCGCGCGCTCGGCCGCTTCCGGCTCTACGCCTGGCGCGAGGGGCCGTTCGTGCTGCTCGAGACGGACGAGGGGCGCGTGGTGCTGACGCCGGACGAGCCCGAGGCCTTCGTCGAGGCGCTCGGCGGGCGGATCGGGCGCTGACCGCGCCCCGCGCTGGCGCGCGCGGGGAACGGGGAGTTGAGGCGCCTGGGGCTCGAACCCAGAACCTACGGCTTAAAAGGCCGCTGCTCTACCATTGAGCTAGCGCCTCGGCGCAGCGCTCGACCGGCGCGTAGATACCACGGGCGGGACGAGGAGGAGGAGGAGGTGCGCGCGGCGCGGGGCCAGCGCCCCGCCGGGGCCTCAGGCGAGCGCGCCCCAGAGCGAGGCGGCGCCGAAGAGGAAGAAGAGCGCCGCCGCGCCCCAGCGGATCCAGCGGAGCTGCACCGCCCCGGCGATCCGCTCGCCGAGGAAGACGGCCAGGCCGTCGGCCGCCAGCATGCCGAGCGTGGTGCCGGCGGTGACGAGCGCCACCGAGTGGAACCGGGCCGCCAGGGCCACGGTGGCGAGCTGCGTCTTGTCGCCCATCTCGGCGAGGAAGAAGAGCACCACCGTCGTCGCGAAGGCGCCGTACCGCTCGGTCCCCGGCGACGCGTCGAGCGTGTCGGGCTTGAGCGTCCAGAGCCCGAAGCCGATGAAGGTGGCGGCGAGCACGGCGGCGAGGACCCGCGGCGGGACGCTGGTCGCCACCCAGCTGCCCACGCTCGACGCGAGCGCGTGGTTGAGCAGCGTGGCCACCAGGATGCCGGCCATGATCGGCCAGGGGCGGCGGAAGCGGGTCGCGAGCGAGAAGGCGAGGAGCTGGGTCTTGTCCCCCATCTCGCTCGCCGAGACGAGGAGGAAGCTGCTGAAGATGGTCTCGAGCGACATCGGGCGGCGTGATAGCCGCTCCCGCCACGGTCCGTCAACGCGCCGGCGCGCGCGTCGCGTTGACTGGGGCTGGCGCCGGCCCCAATATCGGCGCGGATGCCCGCCCCGCGCCCGACCCTCGCCACGAGCCAACCACGGAACACACGGAGTACACGGAAAAAGGTAAGCCTGCCTGGGGCCGGCTGGTTGTTTGTCTGTTCGAATCATATC
>DASTGK010000117.1:0-3601 GCA_035719085.1 Anaeromyxobacteraceae bacterium | reverse complement strand
TCACCGCGGCGCGCGGGGCCGCGCAGCCGGCGAGGAGGGCGAGGAGCGCGGCGGCGGCGAGCGCCGCCCGGCGGCTCACGGGCCCGGCTCCCGCGGGACCCCCGGGACCACGAGGTCGCGCAGCGCCAGGAGCGCGCCGTCGTGCGTGGCGTCGAGATCGAGCGGCGTCACCGCGGCGAGCCCGTCGTGCGTGACGCAGTTGCAGTCGGTGCCGGGGATGTCCTCGTTCACCGCCCCGCCCTCGCCGCCGATCCAGTAGTACTTGCGGCCGCGCGGGTCGACCTTCTCGACCACCTCGTTGCCGTAGGTGCGCCGGCCGAGCCGCACGATCGCCCAGCCGCGCACCGGGCCGGCCGGCACGTTGACGTTGAGGAGGACCGGCGCCTTGGGGCGCGAGGCGACGAGCGCGCGCGCCAGCGAGGCGGCGAAGCGGGCCGCCTCGGCGAAGTCGTGCGGCGGCGCGTGGGCCAGCGACACGGCCACGGCCGGCACGCCGATGAGCGCCCCCTCCATCGCCGCCGCCACGGTGCCGGAGTAGTGGACGTCGTTGCCGAGGTTGGGGCCGTGGTTGACGCCGGAGACCACCACGTCGGGCCAGCGCCCCTTCAAGAGGTGGTTCATGCCGACGTAGACGGCGTCGGTCGGCGTGCCGTCCACGGCGTGCCAGCGCGGCGCCACCTCGGCGAGCCGGAGCGGCCGGTGGAGCGAGATGGCGTGGCTCGAGGCCGACTGCTCGCGGTCGGGGGCGCAGACCCAGACCTCGTCGCCCTCGAACGCCGCGGCGAGCGCCCGCAGGCCCGCGGCGTGGACGCCGTCATCGTTCGAGAGGAGGACCCGCACCGCGCCGGAATGTAGCAGCGGCGCCAGGGGCCCGCCACCCGGGCGGGCCACGGCGACACCGGGCGCCGGAGTGGGCGCCGGTGGTCGAGGAGGCGAGGCTAGACGACCCGCGCCAGCTCGGCGGCCAGCGCCTCGAGCACCTCGCGCGTCGCCGCCACCGACCGCGGCGGGAGCTTCGCGAGGGCGCGCCGCACCGCCGCCTCGACCGAGCCGGCGCGCGCCGCGTCGATCGCCCGCCCCTTCGCCGTGAGCGCGAGGAGCGCCCGCCGCGCGTCGGCCGGATCCGACTTGCGCTCGACGAGGCCGTGGGCCTCGAGCCGCTTCAGGACGCCGGTGAGCGTGCTCGGGTGGAGGTGGAGGATCTCTGAGACCTTGCCGGCCGCGATGCCGGGGAAGCGGCCGACGATCCGGATGACCAGCCGCTGCGGCCCGGTCACGCCGGAGCTGGCCTCGGTCCGCTTGGACGAGGACTGCAGCTCGTGGTCCACGGCCCAGAGGGCTCGCATGAACTCGAGCACCTGGCCAAGCTCCGGCTGGCCAGACGCGTCAGGCTCCGCCTCGGTGGCTCTCAAGTGTCTCGCACCCATTCAGAGGGTTGGACCCTAGCCCGGGCGGGCCGGCCACACATCCCCCGTGCCCGAGAAGGGCGCGCTGCGTCGCACCCCTGTGCCGGTGCGATCTGTGCCCGCTCGACGTGGGGGGTCGTCCGGGTTCGCTCGCTTTTTGCTCCCTGTGGGTGCGAGAATCCGCCACCCTTCGAGGAGGAGGAGAGCCCCATGACCACCGTCGAGGCGCGTCCGAGGCCGTTCCTCCAGCCCGAGCTCTGCAAGGCGTGCGGCCGCTGCGTCGACGTCTGCCCGCGCCACTGCATCACCACCGGCACCGAGCTCGAGCCGCTCACCGGCCTCGTCCCGGTGGTGCTCGACCTGGGCGACTGCAACGGGTGCAACCTCTGCGTCGACGCCTGCCCCGAGCCCTTCGGCCTGCGCTCCGGGGAGCCCGAGGCGCGCCGCCCCGCGCCGCCGCCGGCCGCGGACCTGCCCGACGTGCGCTTCCCGCTGCCGGAGGGGAGGCCGCTCATCTTGAAGGGCGCACACGCCTCGGCCATCGGCGCCGTCCTGGCCGGCTGCCGCCACTTCTTCGGCTACCCCATCACGCCGTCCACCGAGGGGGCGGAGCTGATGGCGCGGCTCCTGCCGGCGCTCGGCGGCCAGTTCGTGCAGGCCGTGAGCGAGGTGGCGGCGGTCAACATGATCTACGGCTGCGGCGGCGCCGGCCTGCCGTCGATGACCTTCACCTCCTCGCCCGGCTTCAGCCTCATGCTCGAGGGGGTGAGCTACCTCATCGGCGCCGAGGTGCCGGGCGTCATCGTCGACGTGATGCGCGGCGGCCCGGGGCTCGGCAACATCGCCCCCGAGCAGTCGGACATCAAGCTGCTCTGCAACGGGCTCGGCCACGGCAACACCCGCGCCATCGTGCTGGCGCCGGCCACGCCGCAGGAGATGCTCGACTTCTCGATGCTCGCCTTCGAGCTCGCCTTCCGCTACCGCAACCCGGTCGTCATCGCGGCCGACGGCTACCTGGGCCAGATGACCGGCAAGGTGACGCTCCCCGCGGCGCTCCTGAAGCCGGGCCTGCCGGCCTGGGCGGTGCACGGCGACGCGGCGCACCGGCGCAACCTCATCAACTCGATCCACCTCTCCGAGGTCGACCTCGAGGCGCACAACCGCCACCTGGTGGCCAAGTACCTGCGCATGACCAAGGCGGAGCAGCGGGCCGACCTCTACCGCTGCGACGACGCCGACGTGCTGCTCGTCGCCTGCAACACGCCAGCGCGCATGGCCAAGGGGGCGGTGCGGGCGCTGCGCGACGAGGGGATCGCCGCCGGCCTCTTCCGGCCGCAGACGCTCTGGCCCTTCCCGGTGAGGAAGCTCCTGCCGCTCCTCGAGCAGGCGCGCCAGGTGGTGGTGGTCGAGGCGAGCGAGGGGCAGCTCGAGGACGAGCTGCGGCTGGCGCTCTCGCACGCCGGCGCGGGCGACGGGCTCGACCTGCGCCACGTGCGGCGCATGGGCGGCGCCCTGCCGTCCATGCGGGAGATCGTCGACGGCGTCCGGGCGGTGGCTCCCCGGCGGAGGGCGCGCGCGTGAGCACCTTCTACGAGCGGTTCGAGCGGCACGACCACGCCACGGGCCTCAAGGCCCGCTCCACCCACTACTGCCCGGGCTGCGGCCACGGCCTCGTCCACAAGATGCTGGCCGACGCCGTCGACGCGCTGGGCGTGCAGGACCGGACCATCGCCGTCTCGCCGGTCGGCTGCAGCGTCTTCCTCCACTACTACCTCGACGTCGGCAACACCCAGGCGGCCCACGGCCGCGCGCCGGCGGTGGCCATCGGCCACAAGCTCGCCAACCCCGACGCCGTGGTGGTGAGCTACCAGGGCGACGGCGACCTCGCCTCCATCGGCCTCGCCGAGATCATGCAGGCGGCGCAGCTGGCGCTCCCCATCACCGTCGTCTTCGTGAACAACGCCATCTACGGCATGACCGGCGGCCAGCTCGCCCCGACGACGCTCATGGGGCAGAAGACGGCCACCAGCCCGCGCGGTCGCGACCGGCACATGGGCCAGCCGCTCCGCATGGCGGAGCTGGTCGCCCAGCTCGACGGGCCGGTGTACGTGGAGCGGGTGGCGCTCTTCGACCCGAAGCAGCGCGTGCGCGCCGCCAAGGCCATCAAGAAGGCGCTCCAGATCCAGGTCGCGAAC
>DASTGK010000116.1:0-13008 GCA_035719085.1 Anaeromyxobacteraceae bacterium | reverse complement strand
GGCCCGGCCGCCTCGGGCGCGGCGCCGGCCGCCACGTCGTCGCGCGCCGTCGAGGAGGCCGACGTCTACCGGCTGGCCGGCTCGACGCTCCACGTCCTGAACGGCCTGCGCGGCCTGCAGGAGATCGACCTCGCCGACCTCGCCCGGCCGGCGCTGCGCGGCCGCGTGCCGGTGGTGGGCCAGCCGGTCGACCTCTACCTGCGCGGCGCGACCGCCCTCTTCCTCGTCGGCGACACGCTCGGCTGGGCCTGGGTCGCGGCCGACGGCGTCGCCCGGCCCACCAGCGGCTCCCAGCTCCTCGCGGTCGACGTCACCAGCCCGGCGGCGCCCCTCGTCAAGGCCCGGCTCGACCTCGACGGCTTCGTCGAGCAGTCGCGGCTCGTCGGCGACGTGCTCTACGTCGTCTCGCGCCGCACCGCCTTCTACGACCTCGTGCCGGCGACCGGCGGAGGCGCCGGCACGGGCGTCGCCTCCTCCCCCATCGTCGCCGGCCCGGGCGACGTCGCGCTCACCAGCTTCGACGTGTCCGACCCCGCGGCGCCGCGCCTGGTCGCCCGGCTCGACGTCCCGGCGGCCGGCTGGAGCACCCACGTCGCCGTCACCGCCGACCGGATCGTGCTGGCGCAGTCGGGCTGGGACGCGCAGGGGCCGCGCTCCACCTTCCAGGCCATCGACATCTCGTCGCCCTCGGGCGCGCTCGCCGCGGGCGCCACCTTCACCGCCCCCGGCCTCGTCCCCGACCGCTGGGCGCTCGACGTCGACGCCGCCTCGGGCACCTTCCGCGCCGTCCTGGCGCGCGGCTGGGCCGCCGGCGCCGACGTGCGCGTCTGGCGGGCCGCCACGCCGGCCGAGGCCACGCCGCTCGGCGCGGTGCCGGTGGACGTGGCCGAGACGCTCACCGCGGCCCGCTTCGACGGCCCGCGCGCCTACGTGGTGACGGCGGCGCAGGTCGACCCGCTCTTCGTCGTCGACCTGGCCGACCCGGCCAACCCCGGCCTCCTCGGCCAGGTCTCGATGCCGGGCCGGCTCGACTTCGTGGAGCCGCGCGGCGACCGGCTGGTCGCCCTCGGCCACGAGCCGACCGCGGCCGGCCCCTGGCAGCTCGCCGTCTCGCTCTTCGACGTCTCCGCCCCGTCGAAGCCGCTCCGGCTCTCCGGCGTGACCTTCGGCGGCGGCTCCGGCTGGGTGAGCGCCCAGCCCGACGATCTGCGCAAGGCCTTCCAGGTGCTCGACGCCGAGGGGCTGGTGCTCGTGCCGTTCCAGGGCTGGGACGCGACGAGCTGGAGCTGGCAGGGCGGCGTCCAGCTCATCGACTTCACCCACGACGCGCTGGCGCTGCGCGGCTTCCTCGCCCACCCGGGCGACGTGAAGCGCGCCTTCCCGCTCGGCCCGCCGGGCCAGCTCGGCGCCCTCTCGGATCAGCGGCTGCAGGTGGTCGACGCCACCGACCGCGACCGGCCGGCGGAGCGGTCCAGCCTGGAGCTCGCGCGCGCCGTCTGGGCCATCGGCTTCGCCGGCGGCGCGGCGGTCGAGCTGTGCGGCGACTGGTGGCGCGGCGACACCTCGCTCGTGGTGGCCGATCCGGCCGATCCCGACGGGCCCTCGCCGCTCGCCCGGCTCGCCACGACCGCGCCGGCCTCGCAGCTCTTCACCGCGGGGGCCATGGCCTGGCTCCTCTCGCGCGACGTCACCACCGGCCAGGGCTGGATCGAGGGGTTCGACCTCACCACCCCGGCCTCGCCGGTCCGGCGCGGCCGCGTCGCCGTCGAGGCGGCGCTCGGCCTCTACGGCCCGTGGGGCGGCTGGGGCTACGGCGACCAGGCGGTCTTCACCGGCCGCGTGCTCGCCCTCCACCGCACCTTCGGCTGGGGGTGGGTCGGCCCCGCCGCCGGGCCGGCGACCGGCGCCGGACCGGTCGCCTCGACGCCGCCGGACGAGGTGCTGCTCTACGATCTCGCCGACCCCGACGCCCCGGCGCTGGCGGCGCGCGTGACGCTGCCGACGAGCGGCTGGTCCTGGGGGCTCACGGCCTCCGGCCCGTACCTCTGGATCACCCACTTCGAGTGGGAGCCGGACTCCGGCACCGCGACCGCGAGCCTGGGGCGCTACTACGTCGACCGGATCGACGCCACCGACCCGGCCCACCCGGTCCTGCTGCCCAAGGTGAACGTGGCGGGCGTCTTCCTCTCGGCCGACGCCTCGGGCGCGCGGCTCGCCACGCTCGAGCCGACCTGGGACGGCCAGGCGGCCACGAGCTTCCTGCACGTGCTCGAGCTGACCGATCGCGGCACGGCGCGGCTCGTCGGCTCGGTGGCGCTGCCCGGCTACCCGGGCGGCGCGGCGGTGACGCCGGGGTGGGCCTACCTCACCACCTGGTCCTGGACCGGGACGGCCTCGTCGCAGCGGCTCGCCGCGGTCGACCTCGCGGCGGTGCGGCTCGCCTCGGACCAGCCGCTCGAGGCCGACTGGGCCTGGCCGCTCCGGGCCGGCGACGGCTGGCTCCTCCTCTCGGCCGCCCGCGGCGGCGGGCAGGGGCTGCTCGCCTGGCGGCTCGACGACCCCGGAGCACCCCGCCTGGGCTCCTTCACCCGGACGCAGGGCTGGGTGCAGGATGCGGTCCTCTTCGGGGGGAAGGCCTACCTGCCTGCCGGGCCGTACGGCGTGCAGGTCGTGGAGCCGTAACGACGGGGTGGGGCGCTCGACCGCGCGCCCCCTTCCGCGTATACCCCGCGCATGCGCGTCGTCTTCCTCGGCACGCCCGAGTTCGCCGTCCCCACGGTCGAGGCCCTGGCCCGGGCCGGCCACGAGATCCTGGCCGTGGTGGCCCAGCCCGACCGGCCGGCCGGCCGCGGCCAGGCGCTCAAGGCGCCGGCCACCAAGGCCTGGGCCGAGGCGCGCGGCGTGCCGGTGCTCCAGCCGACCAAGGTGCGCGACGGCTCGCTCGCCGCCGCCCTCGCCCCGCTCCGCCCCGACGTGCTGGTGGTCACCGCCTACGGCCGGATCCTCGGGACCGACCTCCTGCGGCTGGCGCCGCTCGGCGCCGTCAACGTCCACGCCTCGCTCCTGCCGCGGTGGCGCGGCGCCGCCCCCATCCAGTGGGCGGTGGCGAGCGGCGACGCCGAGACGGGCGTCACCATCATGCAGATGGACGAGGGGCTCGACACCGGCGACGTGCTGCTCCTCCGGACGACGGCCATCGGCCCGGAGGAGACGGCCGAGGCGCTCGCCCCGCGGCTCGCCGCGCTCGGCGGCGAGGCGATCGCCGAGGCCCTGCCGCTGCTCGCGGCCGGCGCGCTCGTGCCGGTGCCGCAGGACGCCGCCCGCCACACGCTCGCCCCCATCCTGGAGAAGGAGCACGGCCGGCTCGACTTCGCGCGCCCGGCGGCGGAGCTGGCCTGCCGCGTGCGCGGCTTCACCCCCTGGCCCGGGACCTTCACCACGCTCGGCGGCAGGGCGCTGAAGGTGCACCGCGCCGTCGCCGTCCAGGGCGAGGCGGGGGCGGCGCCAGGCTCGGCCCGCGCCGAGGGTGGGGCGCTCCGCGTCGCCTGCGGCGGCGGCACCGCGCTCGACCTCCTCGAGGTGCAGCCGGAGGGGAAGAAGCGCATGGCCGCGGCCGACTTCCTGAACGGGCTCGGCCAGCGCCCGCTGGTGCTCGGCACATGAGGGGCCGCCCCGCCGGCGGCGCCCGCCCCGTCACCGCCCGGAGCCTCGCCTTCGACGTCCTCTTGCGCGTCGAGGACGGGGGCGCCTACGCCTCGCGCGCGCTCGACGCCGCCCTCTCGCAGGCGGGCGCGCTCGACCAGCGCGAGATCGGCCTCGCCACCGAGCTCACCTACGGCACGCTGCGCCGCGCCCTGGCGCTCGACGCCGCGCTGGCGCCCCACTCGACGCGCCCCATCGAGCGGCTCGACCCGGCGGCGCGCGTCCTCCTGCGGCTCGGCGCCTACCAGCTCCTCGTGCTCGGCACCGCGCCGCACGCCGCCGTCGGCGAGACGGTGGAGCTCGCCAAGTCGGTGGAGCACGGCCGCGCCGCCGGCTTCGTGAACGCCGTGCTGCGGGCGCTGCTGCGAGCCGGGCCGGCCGCCCCGCCCCCGGCGCTCGCCGACGACCCGGTGGCCCACGTGGCGGCGGCCGAGGCGCTGCCGCGCTGGCTGGCCGAGGAGTGGGTCGCCTGGCTCGGGCCGGAGGAGGCGCTGGCGCTCGCCCGCGGGATGAACGGCCCCGCCCCGCTCACGCTGCGCTCGCCGCGCCGCGACGCGCTCCTCGACCGGGCGCGCGCCGCCGGCCTCGAGGTCCGCCCCTGCCGCCGCTCGCCCGACGGCCTGGTCCTCTCCGGCGCGCCGGTGGCCGCCCTGGGGCGCGCCGCCGGCGACGTGCCGTTCCAGGTGCAGGACGAGGGGGCGCAGCTCGCCACGCTCATGGCGGCCGGCCACCTGCGCGGCCGCAAGGCCCGCGTGCTCGACGCCTGCGCCGCGCCGGGCGGCAAGGCCTTCCACCTGGCGGAGCTGCTCGGCCCCGGATCGGAGGTGGTGGCGGTGGAGCTCCACCCGCGCAAGGCCGACCTGATGCGCCAGGAGGCGGCGCGGCGCGGCCTCGCCGTCACCGTCATCTGCGCCGACGCCTCGAAGCCCATCCCCGGCCTCGCCGAGGGGAGCTTCGACGCGGTGCTGGTCGACGCGCCCTGCGCCGGCCTCGGCACGCTGCGGCGCCACCCGGAGCTGAAGCTGCGCCGCGCCGCGGCCGACCTGCCGCGCATGGCGGCCCTGCAGCGCGAGATCCTGCGGGCCTCGGCCCGCTACGCCAGGCCGGGGGCGCCCGTCACCTACGCCCTCTGCTCGCTCTCGCGCGCCGAGGGGCCCGAGGTGGTGCAGGCGTTCCTCGCCGAGGGCTGGCGGCGCGACCCGGCCCCGGCGGCGGTGGCGCCGGACGCGCTCGGCCCGGACGGCGACCTGCTGACGCTGCCACACCGCCACGGCGCCGACGGCTTCTACGCGGCGCGGCTGGTGCGGGCCGGCTGACCGCCACGGGCCGCCGTGACGCCGCGGGGCGGCGCGACTAGACTCCGCCGCCATGGCGCCCCCCATCCGCATCGCCCCCTCCATCCTCTCCGCCGACTTCGGCCGCCTCGCCGACGAGGTGCGGGCCGCCGAGGCGGCCGGCGCCGACTGGATCCACGTCGACGTCATGGACGGCCGCTTCGTCCCCAACATCACCATCGGCCCGCTCGTGGTCGAGGCGGTGCGCAAGGTGACGAAGCTCCCCATCGACGCCCACCTCATGATCGTCGAGCCGGAGAAGTACGTGGAGGCCTTCGCCAAGGCGGGCGCGGACGTGGTGAGCGTGCACGCCGAGGTCTCGCCGCACCTCCACCGGACGCTGCAGGCCATCCGCGCCGCCGGCGCCAGGCCGGCCGTGGCGCTCAACCCGTCGACCGGGCTGGAGGCGATCGAGTACGTCGTCGGCGACTGCGAGATGGTGCTGCTCATGACCGTCAACCCGGGCTTCGGCGGGCAGCGGTACATCGAGGCCTGCACCGAGAAGGTCCGGCGGCTCCGGGCGCTCGCCGACGCGCGCGGCCAGGCGCTCGAGATCCAGGTGGACGGCGGCATCAAGCCGGACACCGTGGGCCAGGTGGCGGCGGCCGGCGCCAACGTCTTCGTGGCCGGCACCGCCGTCTTCGGCCAGGCCGACTACCGCAAGGCGATCGCCGACATCCGCGCCGCCGCGGCGCGCGCGGTCGGATGACGAGCCAGGTCGGCCCACACCCGGGAAGACGGGTCAATTCAGGTTGAGCACCGTCAACGACCCGGGTTGACAGCGACCCGGGCAGAACCAGCGAAAATGCGGCGGATCGCCACGGCCTGGCGCGTGCAATCCCGCGCCTTGCTCCATGAACCACGCCGCCGCCATCTCCACCGCCTCCACCGTCCTGGGCATCGCCCTCGCCCTGGTCGCGCTGCGCGTCTCGCGCGCCGAGACCTGGCGCAACCTCCGCTGGTTCGCCCTCGTGTCGGTCGCCGCGGCGACCTACGCCTTCGGCAACCTGATCTCGATGGGCGAGATCCCCGACGTGGCGGTGGTCGCCCTCTGCCAGGTGCAGGTCGCCGCCTCCCTCGTCGAGCTCTACGCCTGGCTCCGCTTCGTCGACTGGCGCACCGGCGCCGTCCCCGGACGGGCCGAGCGGATCGGCCGGCGCGCCGTCCTCGCGCTCGCCGTCGTCGCCGTCGTGCCCGGCCTCACCTACGGTGGCGCCGTCTCCACGCACCGCTTCGCCCCCTGGGGCGTCACCTACCGCGACGCCATCCCCAACGCGTTCGGCCTGTTCTGCTTCGCCGCCGGGCTCGTGGGCGCCGGGCTGGTCCTCGTGCGGCTCGTCGTCGCCTGGCGCTGCGGCCTGCGCCACGGCCTGGTGCTGGTCGGCGCCTTCGCCCTCCTCTTCCTGCTCGCCGTGAACGACGCGGCGGTGGCGAGCGGCGCGCTCGCCGGCCCCTACCTGCTCGACGTCGGCTTCCTCGTGCCGCTCGGCGCCGTGGCCTACTCGCTGGCGGTGCAGATCACCGAGGACGCCGACGCGCTCGGCTCGCTGCGCGGCCGGCTCGAGGCGCTGGTGGAGCACCGCACCCAGGAGCTCTCCGAGGCGCAGGTGGCGCTCCACCAGGCCGAGAAGCTGGCGGCGCTCGGCCAGTTCGCCTCCGGCGTGGCCCACGAGGTGAACAACCCGGCGGCGGTGGTCACCTCCAACCTGCGCTACCTGGCCGACGCGCTCTCCGACGGGGAGGTGCCCGAGGACGCGGCCACCTGCGTCGGCGAGTCGCTCGAGGCGATGCAGCGGATCAACGCCCTGGTGCGCCGGCTGGTCGACGCCGGGCGGCTCGCCGAGGTGCCGGCCACCAGCGGGACCGCGGCCCTGCGCGGCGCCGCCGAGCACGCCGTCCGCGAGGCGCAGCAGCGCGCCGCCGGCCGGGCCGACTACGCGGTGCGCGTCCCGGCGGGCGCCCAGGTGGAGGTGCGCGCCGAGGTGCTCCACCAGATCCTCTCCAGCCTCCTCGACAACGCCGGCGACGCGGTGCCGCCCGGCAAGCGCGGCCGCATCGAGGTGACCGCCGAGCCGTCGGAGTCGGGCCGGCTGCGCATCACCGTGAGCGACGACGGCGCCGGCATGACGCCCGACGTGCTGCGGCGCGCCTTCGAGCCCTTCTTCACCACCAAGGCCGAGGGGCAGGGCGCCGGCCTCGGCCTGCCGGTGGCCCGCGCCCTGGCCGAGAGCCACGGCGGCGAGCTGCACATCGAGAGCCTGTTCGGCGAGGGGACGCGGGCGGTGCTGTTCCTGCCCGGGCGGGCGTAGCGGGCACGGTGGATCTGGGCGAGGGGGTCGTCCTCGCCTACCTCACCCGCTCCACCCGCACCCGCAGCAGCCCGCGCCCGCCCACGCCGAGCGCCCGCGCCGCCGCCAGGGAGAGGTCGACCACCCGCCCCGCCACGTGCGGCCCGCGGTCGGTGACCGTGACGACGACGCGCCGGCCGCTGTCGAGCGCCGTCACCTCCACCTGCGCGCCGAACGGCAGGGTGCGGTGGGCGCAGGTGAAGGCCTCGCGGTCGTAGGGCGCGCCGCTCGCCGTGCGGTGGCCCTGCAGCCGGTCGGCGTAGACGCTCGCCAGCCCCACCTCGCCGCCCGCCTCGTCGCCGGGGACGGGGGCGTGGGCGCAGCCGGCGGCGAGCGCGAGCGCCAGGGCCGCGGCGGCGCGGCGGGCTCCGACGCCCCTCACGCCGCGGTCCCGAAGGCGCGCCGGATCTCGGGGTGGCGGGCGAGCCGGTCGAGCGCCTCGTCCAGCAGCGTCCGGCCCGGCTCGACCTTGTACCAGGTGGAGGCGCCGGACGGATGCGGCAGCGGCACCACCTCGGCCCGGACGCCGTGGAAGGTGGCCTCGAAGCTCCGGCCGATGGTCTCGGCCAGCGGCCGCTCCCCGAGCACCTGGGCGATGGCGAGCCGACCCACCGGCACCACCAGCGCCGGCGAGAGGATGGCCACCTCGCGCTCGATGAAGGGGCGCCAGGCGGCGATCTCGTCGGGCGAGGGCACGCGGTCGCCGCCGCCGCGCGCCTTGCCGGGGAAGCCGCGGGCCACCGCGGAGAAGTAGATCCGCTCGCGCACCGCCGCCTCGCCGGCGCCGGTGGCCCGCTCCAGCCACTTGAAGAGCGTCTTGCCGGCGGTCCAGGCGAAGGGGCGGCCGAGCCGCGCCTCGTGCGGCCCGGGCGCCTGGCCGAGCAGGAAGATGCGGCTCACCACCGGCGGCCCGGTGACGCTCGGGCCGTAGCCCGGAGGCCGGAAGGCCAGGAGCTCGCGGTGCAGCGCCCGCAGCGCCGCCTCGGCCCGGGCGCCGCTCACCGCTCGCGCCACGGCTCCTCGGCGATCGAGTGGATCCAGCCCTCGCAGCGGGGCACGTTGTTCGGCACGCCCTGGAAGCCGCGCTCCCAGGCGGCGGCCGCCGCCACCGCGCCCAGCACCGCGTCGAGCGCGTCGCCCTCGGCGTCCTGGACGATGGGCGCGGCCACCTCCATCTCGAACTCGAGCCGGGCGGCCGAGCGGAGCGTGCGCAGGATGGCGGCGCGCGTCGAGGCGCGCGAGGCGCCGTCGCGCGGGTCGTCGCGGTGCGGGCCGACGCCGAGGAGCGTGCGCGTCACGTGGTGCGGCCGGACCTCGACCACGATGGGCGCGCCGGGGCGCGGCGGCTCCCAGGGCGGGATGGCGGCGGCGAGCCGCGCCAGCGTGACGAGGCCGAAGAAGGTGCGCCGGTGGGTGCGGGCCGACGAGGGCGGGTAGAGCTCGGCGCGGTAGTGGTCGGTGACCCGCAGCCGGTCGCGCCCCAGCTCGGCGCGGAAGCGCGAGGCGCCGGTGGTGAAGTCGGCCACCTCGGTGAGGAACTTCTCCTCGAGCGCCTTGCCGAGCGCCACCGGCCCCTTCAGCCCCTGGCGCAGCAGCCCGAGCTGGCGCAGATGGGTCTCGGCGAGGGAGAGCGCGAAGTCGACGCCGACCACCAGCTTCCCCTCGGCCCAGCGCGACTCCTCGGCCAGCCACGGCGCGAACCGCTCGCGCACGTCGCGCCGGCCCGGGGCGTCGGTGAAGGGGCGCCAGACCTTGGTGAGCCGGGCCCGGTCCGGCTCGCACTCGACCCGGGCGGCGACGATCTTGTTCCCCGCCCCCTCGACGCCGCTCCAGGAGAGGCCGATGGCGACGCCGCGGGACGGCAGCGCCACGCGAGGCGGCTGCTCGCGCCCGAAGACGGCGCTCGCCGAGCTGGTCGTCTCCTGATCGCTCGCCATGATGGGTGAGGTCCGCTCCTTTGCTCCGCCTTTACAGTCCGGTTCGAGGAGGTGTCAACGCGCCGGGGCGGCGCCGCCCCGAAAATCCGCGAGACCGCACGGGATTTCGCTTCGGCGCACCCGCCGAGCACCCCTCGCAGGGACTTCCTTCGACCTGGGGGGTTCCGCCGCGGGGGCGGCGTGGCTACCTCAGGGCAGCGATGGTCGAGCAGGCCCACATTCTCCTCGTCGAAGACGATTTCGCCATCCGGGAGACGGTCGCCGAGGTGCTGGCCGGCGAGGGGTTCCAGGTCACCTGCGCCGCCAACGGCGCCGAGGCGCTGGCGCGGCTCGAGGCGATGAAGCAGCCCGGGCTCATCCTCCTCGACCTGATGATGCCGGTGATGGACGGCTGGCAGTTCCGCACGGCCCAGCGGCGCGACCCGCGCTTCGCCTCCATCCCGGTGGTCGTCCTCTCGGCCGGCGCCGGCATGGAGAGCGAGCTCGGCGGCCTGGCCCCCGACGCCTTCCTGCCGAAGCCGTTCGAGCTCGACCGGCTGCTCCGCACCGTCGGCCGGCTCTGCGTCCGACACTGACGGCGAGGCCCCACGACGCGCCGCGGCGAGCCACCCCGTCATGCGGGGCCACGCCCCTCCCTGGCCTCCCGCCACCGCCTCCGCGGGCTCCATGATCCGCGTGCGATGCCACTGCGGCACCTCCATCGCGCCGTCGACGAGCTGGCGATGTGGGTGGAGGATCGGGTCCGGCGCGAGCCGGCCGCCTTCAACCCGTGCGCCTGCGCGCCCCTCGACTGCTTCGGCCCGCTGCCGCCGCTCCCGGCGGCGCCGGACCGGCCCGGGCCGTGGGAGGCCGAATCGCCCTGGGCCGGCGCGCCCGGCGAGCCGCTGCCGCTCCTCGTCTCGCACCCGGACCGGGCGGCGCGCGGGGTCGCGATCCTGGTGCCGCCGTGGAAGATCGGTCGCGCCGGGCTCCTCGCCGGCTGGGAGGCCCTCCTGCGCCGGGCAGGCTACGAGGTCTGGCTGGCAGTGCCGCCGCACCACCTGTCGCGCGCCGAGCCGGGCGCACGCAGCGGCGAGGGGTTCGTCTCGCCCGACCTGGGGCGGCTCCGCTGCGCCGTCGAGCAGCAGACGGTTGAGCTGCGGGCGCTCGGCGCGCTGGCGCGGCAGCGGCCGGGCGAGCCGGTGACGGTGGCCCTCTCGCTCGGCTGCCTCGCCGCCGCGCTCGCCGCCACCTCCCCGGAGGCGACGCCCGCCGTGGCGCTCGTGGCCCCGCCGCTCGACCTCGCCGCCGTCCTCACCCGCACCCGCATCGGCCGGCGCTACCAGCGGCTGGCCGAGGCGGCCGGCGCGCCCATCCCGCCGCCGCACGGCCTCGCCGCGCTGCTCGCCCCCTTCGATCCGGGCGCGCGACCGCTCGTGGCCCGCCGGGTCTTCGTCGCCGGCGGCCGCCACGACGGCGTGGCGACGCCGCGCGGGACGCTGCCGCTCGTGCACGGCTGGGGTGTGCTCCCGCACACCTACCCGCGCGGCCACCTGACGCTCCTCTTCGCCTGCCGGCAGGTGCGGGCCGACCTGCGCGCCTTCCTGGGCGGGGTATCCGGTCAGTGAACCAACGCCGGGTCGCGCACCGGCAGCGCCAGGAGCGCGGGCGGCTCGGGCGGCGGCGAGGCGACGGCGCCCTGGGGGCCGTGGTCGGCGAAGGCCACGGCCATGGCCGGCACCGAGAGGAGCTGCAGCCCGGCGAAGAGCCAGAGCCCCTCGCGCGCCGTGAGGCCGCCCGCGGTCGCCATGAGGATGGCCACGCCGCCCGACGCGAGGTGGGCGACGAAGGCGGGCCAGAAGCCGCCCTCCCCCCGCGTGCCGAGGACGTGGTCGGCCGCCACCGCGGCGAGCCAGGGCGGCCCGGCCAGCGCGACGAGGAGCGCGGTGAGGACCGCCTCGCCGCTGCCGGAGCCGGTGTCGGCGGCGGCCGCGACGAGGAGCAGCAGCAGCACCGCGGCGGCGTCGGTGGCGGCCACGCCCCCGGCCGCGAGGCCGTAGGCGCCGAGGAGCCGGCCCGCCGATGGGGCGTCGAACGCGAAGCCCGGCGACGGGGCGAGCGGGGCGGCCGGGTCCGGCGCCGGAGACGTGCCGGGCGCCTCGCCCTCGAGGAGCGCGAGGCGCGGCCCGCCGTCGAGCCGCAGCGGGCCGACGAGCCGCGCGTGCGGCGCGAGCTGGGGCGTGGAGTCGAGCGAGAGGTGGAGCGCGAGCGTGAGCGCCAGCATGTGGCCATGCTGGCACGCTTTGCCTATTTTTTCTTCGGCGCACCGGCGCGGCAGGCGTCGCGCGCCGACTTCACCTGGTCGAAGAAGGCGGCCGGGACCACGCCGCCCCGCACCACTGGCCAGCTCTTCTCCATGGCGGCGCGCCAGGGGGCGGCGTCGACCGGCACCACCTGCAGCCCCTGCTTCTTCATGGCGGCCACGGCGTCCACGTTGAGCCGCCGCACCTCGGCGTCCACCTTCTGGCCGAGCTCGACGGCGATGGCGGCGAGCTTGGCGCGCACGTCCGGCGCCACCTTCTCCCAGGCGTCCTTGCGCACGATGGTGGCACCGAGGATCCAGCCCCAGGGCAGGTCCATCATCCGGTTGGCCTTCTCGAAGAGGCGCGAGGTGAGGACGTAGAGCGGCACGTTGGTGACGCAGTCGATCATCCCGGTCTGGAGCGACGGGACGATGTCGGTGGAGGAGAGGACCACCGGCCGGAAGCCGGCGGCGCGCCAGGCCTCCACGCTCTTGGGATCGCCCTCCCACGCGAAGACCTTGGCGGCCGACATCTCGGCCGGCGCCTTGTAGGGCGCGTTGCAGAAGAGCGACATGGCGCCGATGCGGCTCCACTGCAGCACCACGAAGCCCTTCTGCTCCAGGGCCTGCTCGATCTGCGGCCGCACCTTGGCGAAGGCGCACTCCATCTCCGCCTCGTCGGCGAACATCATCGGCACCGAGAGCGTCTGCGGCTCGGGGAGCACGTCGTGCATGCCGACGTTGGAGATGGAGGCGGCCTGCAGCTGGCCGATCCCCATCTTGCGGACCATGTCGCCCTCGCTCCCCTGGGCGCCGCCGGCGTAGACGCGCAGCTTCACCTGGCCGCCCGAGGCGGCCTCCCACTTCTGCCCCATCTCCTTCAGGATCTCGTGCCAGGTGGAGCCGGCGGGCGCCAGCGTGCCGAGCTTGATGGTCACCTGCGCCCCGGCGGCGGGGGCGAGCGCCGCCAGCAGGGCGGCCAGGACGAGCTTCTTCACGGGGGACTCCTTCGGGTGCGGTGACGTCGGGATCAGAGGAACAGGTCGTCGGCGTGATCGAGGAGCAGCCGGGCCTTGCGCTGGGCCAGGACGTTGACGAGCCGCAGGCGCGGCACCTCGTCCGGGTTGGCGGCCAGGACCTCCTCGAGGACGGCGGTGAACGCGGCCCGGTCCTGGGCCTGCACGAGGACGCCCTCGGCATAGGCGACGCGCGGGCCCAGCTTCTTGTTCATCGAGAGGGCCAGGGCCCGGTCGAGGTGGGTCCTGGCGCGCGCCGGGCCGCCGCCCTCGGCGGCCGTCCGGGTGGCCAGGTAGGCCAGGAAGAACTCGTGGATGGACCCCTCGCCCCAGGCCTCGTCGAGGGCCAGGGCCCGCTCCATCATGGCCACGGGGACGGGGAGCTCGGCC
>DASTGK010000115.1:0-2911 GCA_035719085.1 Anaeromyxobacteraceae bacterium | reverse complement strand
CACCATCTACGGCGACGGGGCGCAGACGCGCGACTACGTCTTCGTCGGCGACGTGGCCCGGGCCAACCTGCTCGCGGCCGAGCGCGGCTTCGCCGGCGCGCTCAACGTCGGCACCGGCGTCGAGACCGACGTGAACGACCTGTACGCCAGGCTGGCCCGCGCCGCCGGCTCGCCCGCCGCGGCGCTCCACGCCGAGGGGCGCGCCGGCGAGCAGCGCCGCTCCTGCGTCGACCCGTCGGCGGCCCTCGCGGCCCTCGGCTGGCGGCCCGAGGTGGCGCTCGACGACGGCCTCCGGCGGACGCTCGAGTACTTCCGGGACAGGCGCTAGCCCGCCGAACCCGAACCCGAACCCGTCGGCCGTCTCCGTGTCCCGTGGCCCATGGCCCGGGCTGCCCCGTGCTCCCCTGCGCGTGTCTATCGCCTCAGGGTGAACTGGCCGGTGGTGCCGCAGGGGCCGCAGGCTCTCCCGGGGACGGGGTCACGGGCACGGGTTCGGTCGGCGACGGGGGCACGGGCTGGGTCGGGTTCGGGTTCGGGTTCGGAGGCTCCTCCGCGGCCGCAGCAGGTGTCGGTGCCGGGCTCGGCGCCGTCGCCGGCGCGGCCACCACCTCCTCGTCGTCCGCCGGCACCTCCGGCTCGTCCACGGCGGGCGCCGGCCCGGCCAGCAGCCGCTCCAGCTCGGCGCTGGCGCTCCGGTGCTCGTCGTCGGTGATCCGCCGCTCGGCGTGGAGCCGGTCGAGGAGCCCCACGGCGCGCCGCCGCAGCCAGGCCGACGGGTGGGCGAGGTCGACCTTCCTCGGCGCCGGGAGCATCGACGCCATGAGCACCGCCTGCGCCGTGGTGAGGCTGCCGGCCGAGGCCCCGAGGTGGTGGCGCGCGCCGGCCTCGGCGCCGAAGACGCCGTTCCCCCACTCGACCACGTTGAGGTAGAGCGCCAGGATGCGCCGCTTCGGGAGCGCCCGCTCCAGCTTGGCCGCCAGCACCGCCTCCTTGGCCTTGCGCAGCAGGCTCTTCTCGGTGCCGAGGTAGAGGTTCTTGGCGAGCTGCTGCGTGATGGTGGAGGCGCCCCGGGCGAAGCGGCCGCGCGCCAGGTCGTGCCGCGCGGCGTCCTCGAGCGCGTCCCAGTCGAAGCCGCCGTGGCCGAAGAACTTGGCGTCCTCGGCGGCGACCACCGCCTCCACCAGCCGCCGGCTCATCCGCTCGAGCGGCACCCAGGCCTGCTGCGGCCGGTAGCGCTGGCGGGCGCGGGCCGCCTCGGCCTTGCGCTGCTCGATGAGCGCGGTCGTGGGCGGGTTGCGCGCTGCGAGCGGGCCAGGATCGGGGAGGGCGACCCAGAGGATCGCGAGGAGCGCCACGGCGCCGGCGACGAGCGCGGCGAGGGCGGTGAGCGCGCGCCGCACCTGCCGGCGGCGCGCGGTGCGGGGCGTTCTCTCCTCGGCCATGGCGCACGAGGGTAGCACTCGGTGGGTGAAGCGTGGTCCCGTTCGGGGACCCGTTCGGCGCCTTGACTCCCGGGCGGGCCGTGCCTAACTCCGGGCCACCCCACCACGTCCATCACGCGGGCCGCGACGGCCCGCCGCCTCGGGAGGGCAACCATGGCTGACATGAAGAAGTACGCGCCGCACGACTTCTCGAAGGTCCGCGGGCTCACCGGCATCTCCAACGACCAGATCGAGGAGCACCTGAAGCTCTACGAGGGCTACGTGAAGCGCACCAACGCGCTCACCGAGAAGCTCTTCGCGCTCGCCTCCGAGGGCAAGGCCTCCGGCGCCGACCCGGTCTACGCCGAGCTGACCCGCCGCCTCGGCTTCGAGTACGGCGGCATGGTGAACCACGAGTACTACTTCGCCAACCTGGCGCCGGGCGCGCAGCCCGAGGCGCCGGCCGGCTCGAGGTTCCGCAAGGCGGTCGAGGCGAGCTTCGGCAAGTACGACACGTGGCTGGCCGACTTCCGCGCCGTCGCCACCATGCCGGGCGTCGGCTGGGCCATGACCTTCCAGGATCCGAACACCGGCTGGCTCTCCAACCACTTCGTCACGCTCCACGAGAACAACCTGCCGGCCGGCTTCGCGCCCATCCTGGTGATGGATGGCTGGGAGCACGCCTTCATGCGCGACTACAAGGCCTTCGAGCGGGCCAAGTACGTCGACGCCTTCTTCAAGAACGTCGCCTGGGAGGCGCTCGACAAGCGGGTGAAGTAGCCCGTCGGGCATCTTGAGCAGCACGACCCCGATCGCCGCCGCCCGCAGCGCCGCCCTGCGGCGGCGGCTGCTCGCCTGGTACGACGCCTCGCGCCGCGACCTGCCGTGGCGGGTGGCGCAGCACGGCGCCGACCCGTACCGCGTCTGGCTCGCCGAGGCGATGCTGCAGCAGACGCAGGTGGCGCGCGTCATCCCGTTCTACCGGCGCTTCCTCGAGGACTTCCCGACGCTCCAGGCCCTCGCCGCCGCCAGCGAGGAGGCGGTGCTGGCGCGCTGGAGCGGCCTCGGCTACTACGCCCGCGCCCGGGCGCTGCGGCGGGCGGCGCGGGAGGCGCTCGCGCGCCACGGCGGCCTGCCGGCCTCGGTCGAGGCGCTCCGGGCGCTGCCGGGCTTCGGCCCGTACACGGCCGGCGCGGTGGCGAGCATCGCCTTCGCCATCCCGGCGGCCGCGGTGGACGGCAACGTGGCGCGCGTGCTGGCGCGGCTGGCCCTGGTCGCGGGCGACCCCGCGGCGGCGCCGGTGCGCCGCCGGCTGCAGGCGCTCGCCGAGGCGCTCGTCGATCCGGTGAGGCCGGGCGACTGGAACCAGGCGCTCATGGAGCTCGGGGCCACGCTCTGCGTGAAGCCAGCGCCGCGCTGCGAGCGCTGCCCGGTGGCGCCGCTCTGCGAGGCGCGGCGCGCCGGGCGCGAGCGCTCGGTCCCGCCGGCCC
>DASTGK010000114.1:0-2536 GCA_035719085.1 Anaeromyxobacteraceae bacterium | reverse complement strand
GCCGCGGGAGCGCCGCCCCGCGCTCGCCGTGGCGCGCGACCTCGTCCTCCTCGCGAAGCCGCGCCTCTCCGGCCTCGTGCTCCTCACCACCGCCGGCGGCATGTGGCTCGCCCCGGGGCGCATCCACCCGGCGCGGGCGGCGCTCGCCGTGCTCGCCACCGCGGCCGTGGTCGGCGCCGCCAACGCGCTCAACTGCTACGCCGAGCGCGACAGCGACGCGCTCATGAAGCGGACCCGCGACCGGCCGCTGCCGGCCGGCCGGCTCGACCCGCTGCTGGCGCTCGGGCTGGGGCTCATGGTGCCGGTCTTTGCGCTCCCGCTCCTGGCGCTGGCGGCGAGCCGGCTCACCGCGCTCCTGGCGCTCGTGGCGCTCGTCACCTACGTGGGCGTCTACACGCCGATGAAGCGGCGCAGCACGCTCGCGCTCTTCGTGGGCGCCGTGCCGGGCGCCATCCCGCCGCTCATGGGGTGGACCGCCGTCACCGGGCGGGCCGACCTGGGCGGGCTCGCGGTCTTCGCGCTGCTCTTCGCCTGGCAGCTGCCCCACTTCCTCGCCATCTCGATCTACCTGAAGGAGGACTACGCGCGCGGCGGCATGAAGGTCTTCGCGCTGGTTCACGGCGAGCCGGCGACGCGCCGCTGGATCGCCGGGACGAGCCTCCTCCTCCTCCCGGCCTCGCTCGGCCCGGTGCTCCTCGGCCTCGCCGGCTGGGGCTACGGCGCGGTGGCGGTGGCGGCCTCGCTCGCCTTCGCCGCCCTCGCCTTCACCGGCCTCGGTCCGCGGGGCGAGACGGGGCGCTGGGCCCGCACGCTCTTCCTCGCCACGCTCCTCTACCTCGTCGTGCTCATGGCCGCCCTGTTCGCCGGGGCCGGCGCGTGACGGCGGCGGCGCTGCTCGCCGGCTGGAACGCGCTCCTCAACGCCGCGAGCGGCCTGCTGGTCGTGCTCGGCTTCCGCGCCATCCGCGCCGGCGACCGGGCGCGCCACCGCAGGCTCATGGTGGCGGCGGTGGCGGTGTCGACCGCCTTCCTGGTGAGCTACCTCGCCCGCGTCGCGCTCAGCGGGACGCACCGCTTCCCGGGCGGCGGGCTCCTCCGGCTCGCCTACCTCGCCATCCTGGCGAGCCACACGCTGCTGGCGGCGGTGGCGGCGCCGATGGTGCTGCGCACGCTCTTCCTCGGCCTCAGGGAGCGCTTCGACGCCCACCGGCGGCTGGCACGCTTCACCTTCCCGATCTGGCTCTACGTCTCGGTGACCGGCGTGCTCGTCTACCTCCTGCTCTACCAGGTGGCGCCGGCGCTCTCGTGAGCGGTCGACGCCCGCGGCCGGGGCGCCGGATCAGCGGCGGGCGATGCGCGACTCGAGCCGCAGGCCGAACGGGATGCCGGCCACCGAGGCCTGCCCCTCGAGCCCCACGGGCACCTCGGCCCCCTGCAGCGCCGTCACCACCGCCCTGAGCGCGCCGGCGCCGGCGCCGACCGGGTTCACCTGGGCCGGGATGCTGAAGAGGGCGGTGCCTCCCGGCGCCACCTGCGGCAGCCGCTGATCGCCGCTCGCCACCGGCGTGCCGGCCACCGCCAGCCGGTGGCCGAGGTGGCCGCCGGGCAGCGGGAAGGCGTTCGGGTTCACCACCCGCAGCTTCACGTCGAAGGAGAGGCCGAGCATCGAGAGGGCGCCGACGTCCACGCCCTCGAAGGTGAAGACCGGCAGGCGCGGCACCGGCATGACGCCCTGCCAGCCGATGGGCAGGTCCATGATCCCGGCCGGCGTCTGCACGCCGACGGCGCCCGACACCTGGTACTCGACGGGCCGCCCCGCCGCGACGCGCTCGCCGATGGCCGGGATGCGGCCGTACGGCAGGAAGACCGGCACGGTCACCGGGTAGATGCCGCGCGACGGGACGGCCGCGTGGGCCGCGGCGTTGCCGGAGAAGGCCGGCACGCCGTCCACCGAGACCGCGTGCGAGAGGCGCACCACCGGCAGCGCGAACGCGTTCGGGTTCTCGATCTCGAAGGCCACGTCGACCGTGACCCCCTCGAAGCTGGCGCCGGTGACCGACGCCGAGCGGAAGATGAGCGACGGCGGCAGGACCGGGACGTTCTCCGGCGGGCGCGGGCGCGAGCCGGCGCAGGCGGCGAGCGTGGCGAGGAGCGCGAGCGAGAGGGCGCGGACGGTGGAGGTCATGGGGTCGAGTGGAGCACGGATCGGCTCGCGCCGGCGGTGACGGGGATCACGCGGCGTGAGAGGTGGGAGGGGCAGGGCCGGGGTGCGGCTGTGTGCGGATGCGGAGGCGGCGGATGAGGTGCGCCACGCTCTACGCCCCCCCACCCCAGCCCTCTCCCCCGGTGGGGGAGAGGGAGCCAAGTCTTTTCATCCGCGGAGCCAAGCCTCTGGATCCCGCGAGGACCAAGTCTCTGGATCGCGGGCGGCCGAGCCGCGCTACCATCCCCCTCCCATGCGCCACCACCTCCTGCTCGCCCTCCCCCTCCTCGCCGCCTGCGGCGGCCCGGTCCGCGTCGATCTCGATCCCGCCTCG
>DASTGK010000113.1:0-17529 GCA_035719085.1 Anaeromyxobacteraceae bacterium | reverse complement strand
GAGGTCGCGTTCCACAGGCTGCGGGAGCTCGAGAGCCTGCGCGACAGCCTCGTGCACATGATCGTCCACGACCTCATCTCTCCGCTCGCCGCGACCGACGCGCTGCTCGAGTTCCTCCGCCGGGCGGAGGAGGAGCGCCTCTCGGAGGACGCGCGCTCCGCACTCCAGGAGTGCCGCGGCGCCGTCGCGAGGATGAAGTCCATGGCACGTTCCGTGCTCGACGTGAGCAAGATGGAGGCGGGCGCGATGCGGCTCACCCGGCAGCGGTTCGACCTCGCGGAGATCTGCCGGGATCTCCTGGCCGGGATGCGCGGGATCGTCGAGGAGCGCAAGGTCGTGCTCGACGCCGAGGGCGCGGCGCCCGTCCAGGCGGACGTGGACCTGGTCACCCGGGTGGTCCAGAACCTGATCGCGAACGCGCTCAAGTTCACCGCGAGAAACGGCGAGATCCGCGCGGTCATCCGGGCCGAGGGCGAGGTGCTCCGCTTCTCCCTGACCGACACCGGGCCGGGCGTCCCCCGTGAGTTCCAGGAGAAGATCTTCGAGAAGTTCGGCCAGGTAGAGGCCCACTCCACAGGCATGCGGAAATCGGCCGGGCTCGGGCTGACCTTCTGCAAGATGGCTGTCGAGGCCCATGGCGGTCACATCGGAGTGGAGAGCGACGGGAAGCGCGGGAGCACGTTCTGGTTCACGCTGCCCCGCTGACCTCCTCGAGCCCTCCACCTCACTCGTGTCCGCGCGGCTGCCTGCAGGCCCGGTCTTGCGCGACGGGACATGACTAGAAGCCCAGCTCGAGCCCTATCCCAGGCGCGACGGACCACGCGTCCTTCCGGTGGGCGATGGCCGGGAGCCACTCCCCGACCAGCTGGATCCGGAAGCGTTCGAGCACCGCGTAACCGGCAACGGCCTGCACGACCGGACGCGTACAAGCGGCCGGGCTGCTGGCCCCCTTGTCCGGGCAGCCCCCCGAGCCGCCCTGGTCGTCGTGCGCGAGGAGCCACCCGCCGCGGAGCCCGAGCCGGAGCTGCGACCACGCCGAGCTCTTCGGCTGCGCTTCGATCCCAGCCAGGAGCAGCGTGCCGAAGGGCGTTGCGCCTCCCGACGTGAAGGCGCCCTCGAGGCCGCGGAATCCGGCCACGAGCGCGAGCCGCAGCGAGAGTGGCCGCCAAGGCGACCGCGCGATACCGAAGCTGACCCCGACCTCGGACTCGGTCGGGCCCATGGACAGGTGCAGCGTCCACAGAGGCGGCGCATACGCGACCGAGTCCGCTGCGAGCTTGGCCGCGAACGCCGCTGCGGGCCGATGCAGTGGCGGCTGGGCGCTGGCGAGGCGCTCGCCCGCGCGCTCGATCGCCCCCCGGATGCGGGCGACGGCAAGGTCGCCCCGGCCTGGCGGAACCCCGAGGTCCTCGAAGCGGAAACCGTAAGCCGCGAGGAGCCGCATCGAGTAGGCGAGGTCGGCCTCGTCGGCTCGGCGCCGCCATTCCGAGGGGAGCGGCATGAGCAGCCCGGGCACGTGTGGGGGCGACGCCCCTTCCGCCGCGCGAGTGCAGTGCTCGTTGGCCCAGCCGCCGTCCGGCGGGGGCGCGGTGCGACAGACGTCATACAACTGATCGAGCGAAACCTGCAGGAGCGCGCGGAAGTCCGTCAGCGCCTCTCCGCTGCACCAGGTCTCCGCGTCGGCGTCCCGCTCGTAGACGGCTCGCATGCAGGCGAACCGCTCCCCGCCGAAGACGTCGGAGATCGGGATGCTGTCCCCGCGCGCACGCTCGGCCACGGAGCCCGGGTCCATGAGCACGCGGCGCGCGTCGTACATCCCGAGGTGGAAGTCGAAGACCCTGAACTGCGACTCGAAGAAGCCGAGGAACGCAAACAGGGGCGCGCTCGCCGCTGGAAACTGGCGGCGCGGAAGCAGGAGCCGGTCGGCGATGTCGGGGTGCTCCTCCACGAGCGTGTCGAGCTCCTTGGATCGCGCGGTGTCGATGAGCGCTCCCGCGAGCCCCTCGAGCTCGCCGACCAGGGACGGGTCCTCCACTTTCCGCTCGGCGTGCCTGGAGGGGTACTCCGCCGCGTCGGGGTTCACGTACGCGAAGTCGAGCCCATCTGGGGCGGACGCAGCGGGCGCATCAGGGACGGATCGCCACTCCAACCGACGCGGATCCCCGTCCGCGGGCGCGAGCCCGGCGCGGGCGATCCCGACAGCCATTCGAAGGGGCGCGTTGTCGAAGATGCCGCCGTCGAGGTAGGCCGCGATCGTCGCCTCCGCGGCGAGGCACACGCCGGGGCTCGACGTCTCGCCTGCGATACAGCTGCGGAGGGGCTGCGGCGCGAAGGCGACCGGGAACGCCATCGAGGCGAAGAGGAGATCCCGGAGCTCCGAGAAGGCGATCTCGCCCCGCTCGTCCGTCACGAGGAGCGGACGCGCGATGGGTCCGCCCGGCGCTACGTAGTTCGAGGCGCGCGGCGGCCTCCCCGGGCCGCGCCCCTGGAGGCGGATTACGAACTGCTCCTGCATCCGTGGCAGCTCGAGCCGCCCGCCCGCCGTGCGCACCATGCGTGGCTCGATTCGAGTCGTCGACACTCCCAGGACCACGTCGCACGAACGATCGATGCCACGGTTCCAGACCTGCTCGACCTCCGCCGCCTCGCGCTGGAGCCAGTCCCGCGAGAAGGCTCCGAGCGGCGTCGGCTTCTCCGTGAAGAGCTGCTCGAAGCCGATCGGAATCCACGTCTTCCAGAAGAGCGTCTCCTCGGGGGAGGCGGCGTCCTCGGTGCGGCACGCTGCGAGCGCCGCGAGAAGCGCGTTCAGGCTGCCGGCCGAGGCGCCCGTGAGGAGCCGCGGCTCCGCCGCCTCGCGCCGGTGCGTTGCTGCGATCGCGTAGGCGAGGAACCCCGCCTCGTACGCGCCGAGCGACACGCCGCCGCTCACCGTGACCGAGATGGCGGAGGCGCGCTCGCGCGCGGTCGAACGGAGGTCGGTCCGGGCAGGTGTGGTCGCACCGATGAGGGCCGAGGCGACCAGCAGGAGCGTGCCATTCATCGGGGGGTCCCTGGCTCACTCTGTTTGCGGCTTGAGCGGTACCCGGGTCCTCTCAAGCGGCCTGCTGGGTGGAGGCCGTGCTTCCCAGGTACGCCACCATTCGCTGAAGGTGACGGGGGAGCCCGCGAACCGTGGGCGGCGGGACGTCAGGTGCGGACAGGGCCATGGCCAGGACCCCGAGTGCCAGGATCGAGACCTCTCGCGCCTGCCCGAAGTCCACTACGACGCGCCAACGTGCGGGGAGGCTACGGATCTTCTCGCACAGCCGATCAGCTGCCGCCGGGTCGAACAAGTCGCTGACGTAGAACGAGACCTCGGGCCTATCGTCCGCGACGCGCGATGCATCTGGCCTTCCCATGGTTCCTCCGGTGCAGCGCGTCGCTGAATGACGCGGAACGCGTTTGCGGATGTCGGTACGCTGCTCGCGCGAGCGATGCACGGCGCGCGCCAGCACTCAATCACCGCAAGCGCCCAGGAGATTCGGCCTCGGTGTCGGAATGGCGGACGGACTCTGTACCGGAAGCCGGCGGCGGACGATCCTCGAGCGATGAACGGCACCTGGCGATCCCGCCACTTCCCTGGCTGGCGCAAGCGTTGCGGGCGCTCAGGCCGAGCGTCCAGCAGGGCCGGGCACGTCCTCAACGGCGAGCCGGTTGCCCGCGGAGGTCGACCTTCCCGAGGAGCGGCGACTCTCTTGTCAGGGCCGCATCGTCATGCCTGATTCATGACGCTGGTGGGCCTTCTTCGCGACTGCTGGAGCCACGCCTCACCTTCGGTCTCATCACCGACTCCTCGTCGGCGACGGACCACGCCCTTCTCCGATGAACCGGAGGCGCCGCGCTGGTCGGCCTCGGGTTCTACCTGCTATGGACAGCCTGAAGGACGACGCGGAGGCGGCGCACGTGCAGGATGAGATCGGGAGGTCGGCGCTCGACGCCCAAGCGCGGCACTGGGAGAGCACGCTCGCCACGAAGCCTGAGATGTTCGGCCGCGACCCGAGCGAGCCGGCGCGTCGCAGCGCCGCGGAGTTCAAGGTCGCCGGCCTTCACCGCGTCTTGGAGCTGGGCGGTGGTCAAGGTCGCGACTCACTCTTCTTCGCGGCGGAAGGGTTTGCCGTACACGTCCTCGACTACGCCCCAGCGGGCATCGAAGCGATCCACCGAAGGGCGGAGCAAGGTGGCCTCGCGAGCCGGCTGACCGGCGCGCAGCACGACGTGCGGCGACCCCTGCCCATCGCAGATACCTCGGTCGATGCCTGCTACTCGCACATGCTCTTCTGCATGGCGCTCACGACGCCGGAGCTCGAGGCGCTCTCGCGCGAGGTCCTCCGCGTTCTCCGCCCAGGCGGCCTCTGCGTCTACACGGTGCGGAACACGAGCGATGCCGACTTTGGACGCGGCATCCCTCGGGGCGAGGCGCTCTACGAGAATCAGGGCTTCATCGTCCACTTCTTCGACCGCCCGATGGTGGAGCGGCTCGCGCGTGGGTTCGAGCTCATCGGCGTCGAGGAGCTCGAGGAAGGCAAGCTGCCACGCAGGCTGTTCCGCGTGGTGCTGCGGAAGCCTGCCGATCGCTGACGGACGTCGCCCCGACATGCCGGTGGTGCTCCAGTCCTTGCCGCGAACCGTCGTGCCGTTGAGACCGGCCGCCCTGGTCGGGCTCCCGGCCCTCCGGCGGATCGACGAGCCCTTCGGCCTGGTGGCGCAGGTGACGAGCCCGCTGCCCGATCTTCCAGGCCTGGATGGCCTGGTGGACGCGATGAGCGCGAGGCCGCGCGGACTCGTCCTCACCATGGGTAAGGGCGGTGTCGGCAAGACGACCGTGGCCGCCGCCGTCGCCGTGGAGCTGGCACGCAGCCGAAGTCACTCGAGCCGCCCGCCGGCCCCAAGATGGGATTTGACGGCCTGGCAATGGTCCGCTCCGTCGAGCAACCACTACGTCAGGACGCGGCCCGCGTTCAGCCGGCGGTCGCCAGCTCGCTGACGCGCGCCCGCTCGAGATGGGAGAGCGCCGCATCGAGGTCGAGCAGCAGGACGAACTCCTTGCCGACCTTCCCAACGCCGTGGAGGTACTCGGTCTCGACGCCGACGCCGAACTGCGGTGGGGGCTCGACGTCCGCTTCGCTCAGATCGACGACCTCGTGGACGCAATCGGCGATGACGCCCAGGACGCACGGGCCGTCCTCCGCCCTCGACTCCACGACGAGGACGCAGGTCCGCGATGTAGGCTCCACCTCGGCGCGGCCGAACTTGACGCCCAGGTCGACCACGGGCACAGCCGCCCCGCGGAGGTTGATCACCCCTCGGACCGAAGCGGGAGCGCCAGGGATCCTGGTCTCGGACTCGTACTGGACGATCTCCTTAACCCGGAGTACGGGGACGCCGAAGGTGCTCCCTGCGACCGAAAATGAGAGGTGCTGCACCGGGCCGCTCGCCGCCGGTTCCGCCGTCGCCTCGCGCATGGTGGCCTCCTAGAAGCGGCGGAACCCGGCCTCACCGTTCTTCGGGACACCGTTGCCGGGCGTCGACTGGGCGAGCGGCGCGGGGAGGCGGGGGCCGGCGTCACGCGACGCGGCTGGGTGCGCGGCGGGGACGGCGGCCCGCTTGGCCGGCGGCGGGGGCAGGTGCGGGACGTGGATACGCGGATGGTGGCCGTGCGCCACCTCGGCGAGGCTGAAGAACGCCACGAGTTGCTGGAGCGCCTCCGCCTGCGAGGACATCTCCTCCGCCGTAGAGGAGAGCTCCTCGGCGGCCGCAGCGTTGCGCTGCGTCACCTGGTCCACAGTCGCCATGGCCTTCGACACCTGCGAGACGCCGACCGACTGCTCCTCCGAGGCCGCCGCCACCTCCTGGACGAGGTCGGACGTCTTGCGGATGGTCGGCACCAGCTCCTCGATGAGGCGGCCGCTCCGCTCCGCCACCGCCACGCTGCTGGACGCCCGCTCGCCGATCTCCTTGGCCGAATGCTGCGCCCGTTCAGCGAGCTTGCGGACCTCGGTGGCGACGACCGCGAAGCCGCGCCCGTGATCGCCGGCGCGCGCTGCTTCGATGGCGGCGTTGAGCGCGAGCAGGTTCGTCTGGTAGGCGATCTCCTCGATGATCGAGACCTTCTCGGCGATGTCCTTCATCGCGGTGACGGTGTCCACCATGGCCTTGCCGCCGTCCGCGGCGCTGGCGGCCGCCGCCTTGGCCATCTGGCCGGTCTGGCGAGAGTTCTCGGCGTTCTGCCCGATGGAAGCGTTCATCTCCTCGAGCGAGGAGGTCGTCTCCTCGACCGACGCCGCTTGCTCCCCGGTCCCCTGCGAGAGCGACTGCGAGGTGACGGAGACCTGACCAGCGGCCGAGCTGAGGGCGTCGGCACCCCCTCGGACCTCGCTGATCACGTTGGTGAGCTTGGCGATCATGGCCTTCATGGCCGCGAAGACGCCGGTGTCGACGGCCAGCCCGGACTCCATCTTCACGGTGAGGTCACCCTCGGAGATCCTCCGCGCAACCTCGGCGATGTAGCCGGGCTCGCCGCCGAGCTGGCGCGTCAGGCCGGTGGTGATGAAGACGCCGAGCACGATGCCCGCGACGACGCTTCCGACGATGAGCAGCACCATGTAGAAGCGGCTCTGGTGGTAGAGGGCGACGCTCTCCTCGTAGAACTCCTTGGCGTGATCCTCCTTGAGCTTGACGACGTCGCGGATGGCGGCGTCGACGGCCTCGAGGGCGGTGTGCGCCGTCCCCATGGAGAGCTCGACGGCGGGGCGAGCCATCTGCAGGCCGTCGGCGCGCGCCAGCTCCTGGATCCGCCGGCTGAGCGGGAGGTACTCGTCCCACGCCTTCCGCGCCCGGGCGAGCGCCTCCTTGCCGGCCTGCGACCGGATGAGCGGCGTGGCCTTCTCGAAGGCGGTGAGCACCCCCTTCTCGTGGGCCTCGTGGCGCTGCATGAACATCGTCCGCTGCGCCTCGGTCGACGCCATGAGCAGGTTCTTCTCCGCACGCACCAGCGCCGAGACCTCGATGTCGGCCTCCTTCACGTACGAGAGGCCCAGCACCTCGCGCTCGTACATGTCGCCAGCCAGGCCGCTCATGGTGGCCATGTTCTCGATGCCGGTCACGCCGACGACGGCGGTGATGGCCGACATGAACAGGAACACGGCCAGGAGCCGCGTACGCACCTTCAGGTTGTTGAGCCAGCTCATGGCACCCCTCCCTTGCGAGATCGCTGCGCAGGTGCGCCCACGAGGCCGGACGCCCGTGGTCCGCGCGCTGCACCGCAGGTGCCGGGCGCCGTGGCCGAAGTCGCCGCCGGAGCGTCCTTGGAAGATCTCCACGCCCCTTCGACGGAACTGCTCGCGAGCACCTGAGGTACGGACACTGAACGAACGGCCTCGGTGGTGCGGGACCCTGGGTGGTCGCCGCCGCGCCAGGCGTGCCGGCGCCTGATGACCCAGATCACGGCGGCGTCGTCCCAACGAGTCAGATTCGTTTGAAATCAAAGGGGGCTCGCTTCTTGCTCGCGCTACCCAGCGTCACTCGACACCCTGCTCGGAGCCAACATGCGCCTGGTCAAGACCGCCCTCCTCGCCGCCCTCGCGGCGCCACTCCTCGCGCTCGCGAGCGATCACCCGGGGAGTCATCCGACGCCGGACCAGGCCATCGGGCTCCTCAAGGAGGGCAGCGGCCGCTTCGCCTCCGGGGCGCCTCGCCACCCCGACCAGGGCTTGGCGCGCGTCAAGGAGCTGGCGGCCGGGCAGGCGCCGTTCGCGACGGTCCTGAGCTGCTCGGACTCGCGCGTGCCCCCCGAGCTCGTCTTCGACCAGGGGCTCGGCGACCTCTTCGTGGTCCGCGTGGCCGGGAACGTGGCCGACCCGGTCGACCTCGGCTCGGTCGAGTACGCCGCCGAGCACCTCGGCGTCCCGGCGATCGTCGTCCTCGGGCACCACCAGTGCGGCGCCGTGAAGGCCACCGCCGAGGCCGTCGCGGCCGGAGCGAAGGTCGAGGGGAACTTGGGCGCGATCGTGCGCGAGATCGCGCCGGCGGTCGAGACGGCGCGGAAGGACCCGGGCGCGGAGGGGCTCCTGAACGATGCGGCGCACGCCAACGCGAAGCGGACGGCGGCCGCGCTCGTCGAGCGGAGCCCGGTCATCAAGAAGCTGGTCGACGAGGGCAAGGTGAAGATCGTCGTGGCCGTGTACGACCTCGGCACGGGCACCGTCGAGTGGCTGTAGCAGAAGGGCGGTCTCCGCGAGCCGCCCGAGGACGACACCGACCACGACCTACCCGGACCTGAACGGAGCTCATGCCACCGTAGAACGTGCCTGAGGACACGAGCTTGGGAGGCCCATGTGATCCAGGGGGGAGCTCAGGCCGGGCGCGACAGCCGGCCGCCACCGGCGGGAAGCATCTGGGCCTCGGCGGGGGTCGTCTTGACCGCGATCGCGGCCGGGGCGGTCCTCATCATCGTCCACCAGCACCGCGAGTTGCTTCGGTCCGCGCGAGAACGGCTCGCGGCGGTCGTTCAGGTCGAGGCCGAGCACGTTGCGAGCTGGCGAGCCGAGCGCCTCGCCGACGGCGCGATCATCGGGGGGAACTCCCTCGTTGCCCGAACGGTCCAGCTCGCCCAACGGCCTGGCGCTGAGCGCGAGCGCGCGGCGCTCTCCAGGTGGTGCGCGTCGCTCCTCCAGCAGCCCGACACCACCGCCGCCCAGGTGCTCGACCCGGGCGGCCGAGTCCTGGCCTCTGCCGGGGATCCGTTCGCGGACCATTTGGACCCGTCGTCGTGGCCCGCGACGCTCGCGCTGAGCGATCCGGAGCGCGATGGCGCCGGCGCGCTACACCTCGACCTCCTCGTCCCGCTCGCGGTCGACGACGGCGGGCAGCGAAGACTGGTCGGTCTCGCGGTCCTGCGCCTGGACCCCGAGGTGCAGCTCGTCCCGTTCGTGCATGCGTGGCCGCTGGTACGCGGGCGCGGGAGCGTGGCGCTGATCGCCGGCACGGTGCAGTTCCGGACCGGCGGCCCCTCGGACCATTCGCCAGGTCCGGCGGAGACTGGCCGCGACGTCCTTGCGGCCGACCGAATCGTGCCCGGTTCATCCTGGACGGTGCGCTCCGCGCTCGAGGTGCGGGACGCCCTTGCGCCGCTCCGTGACCTCTTGCCCTGGATCGGGGCGCTGGCGGCGACGCTCATGGCAGGCGTCGTCACCGCGGCCGCCCGGGAGCGGCGCGAGCAGCTCCGCTCGTTCGACGCGCAGCTCCGGGAAGCTGCGATCGAGCGGGAGGCCCGGATCCGGGCCGAGAACGCCTTTCGAGAGAGCGAGGCAACATTTCAGGCGGCCTTCCTCGAGACGCGGGTCGGAATCGCCATCGTGGATGGCGAGGGGCGCTTCATGGCCTGGAACCCGGCGCTCGGGAACATGCTGGGGCTGGAGCACGGCCAGCTCGTCGCCGTCTCCTTCAGCGACCTGCTGCACCCGGAGGACCGCTCCGCCAGCGTCGAGGCCTTCGCGAAGCTGGTGCGGGGAGAGCGTGAGCACAGCGACATGCTGCGCCGGTACGTGCGCGGCGATGGCAAGGTGCTGCACGCCCGCTACGGGGTGACCGCAATCCGGGACCCTCGTGGAGGGTTCCGCTTCGCGGTCGCCATCGTCGAGGACGTGACGGAGCGCGTGCTCGCGGAGGAGGAGCTGCGCTCGAGCCGAGACAGCCTGCGCTACGCGCTCGAGGCGAGCAACGACGGCATCTGGGACTGGGATATCGAGCGCAACGAGGTCCGGTTGAGCCCGCGCGTGCGCGAGCTCCTGGGAAAGGACCTGGAGACCATCCACGGTGTGACCGACGCCTTCGAGCTCCTCCATCCGGACGAGCGGCCGCAGCACCAGGAGAACATCGAGGCGCTCCTCTCGGGTGCGGCGCCGTCCGTGGCCTTCGAGCACCGAGCCCGCGGGCCGACCGGGGACTGGCGCTGGGTCTTTGACCGGGCCCGGGTCGTCGTCCGCAGCCCGGATGGCAGGCCGTGCCGGATTGTCGGCGCGGTCACCGACATCACCGAGCGGAAGGAGTTGCAGCTCCGCCTCCAGGTAGCCGACCGCATGGCGACCATCGGGACGCTCGCCGCCGGGGTGGCGCACGAGATCAACAACCCCATGTCGTACGTGGTGTCCAACCTCGGCTACGCGCAGGAGATGCTCACCATGCTGGCGTCGTCGGTGGGCGGGCCCATCCACCCGGCCTGGACGGTCGACGACCAGGCGGCGGGGTTCACGGCGCTCCGCGCGGCGCTCGATGACGCGTGGCACGGCGCCGACCGAATCCGGGCCATCGTCCGCGACCTCAGGACCCTGTCGCGCACTGACGATGCGCTGCACGCGGTCGATGTTCGCCAGGTGCTCGACGCGGCCCTTAGCGTGGCGCGCCCCGCCATCGCCCGGCGCGCCCGACTGTCCATCCGGGCCGCTCCGGTGCCCGCTGTGCTGGCCGACGAGGGGCGCCTGGGCCAGGTGTTCCTCAACCTCCTCGTCAACGCTGCCCAGGCCATCCCCGAGGGGCGCGCGGATGACAACGAGATCGGCATCGCGATGGCGACCGCCGCCGACGGGCGCGTTGCCGTCGACATCTGGGACTCCGGCTGCGGCATCCCCAGGGAGAACGTCGATCGCATCTTCGAGCCATTCTTCACCACGAAGCCGGCCGGCATCGGTACCGGCCTTGGGCTGGCCATCTGCCAGCGAATCGTGGCCTCGATCGAAGGGACGATCACGGTCGAGAGCACGCAGGGGAAGGGAACCACGTTCCGGGTACTGCTGGTCCCTGCGGGTTGACGGCGCCGCCTCGTCCTGCCCGGAGGCTGAGAGCTGTCGCTCGGGAACGGGTACACACCACCAGCGCGGCGCGTGCGGTACCTTCGTCAGCGCGAGACCGAGCAGGAGCAGGGCGAACGGCGCGGCGAAGCGCGCCGAGATCGCTCTCGAGAGGAAGACGGGGCTGGTGCGCTGTCGACCTGGATGACCCGTCGTGAAAAGCTTAGCACCCCAACCGCTGCTCGGGAAGAGCCTGGGATGCTTGCATCGAACCATCGCTCCGTGCGGTAGATGCTGAATGATCAGGGCCCTCGACCGGGCGCGAACGTGGCTGGAGCGGATCCCGGCTGCGAACGAACTGCAGCGGCGCCACGCCGTGTCGCTCCAGGTGCTCGCCATCGCGGCCGCCGTCCTCACGGTCGCCATCGAGGTGTCGCGCGGACTCTCCGGCGCAACATCCGGACCCGCGATGGTCACGAACGTGAGCACGCTCGGCATGGAGCTCACGGCACTCTGGGCGCTTCGCACTGGGCGCTTTCGGCTCGGTTCCTGGATCTTCGCTGTGGGGATGGCGCTCGTGCTCGGAGGTGCCATCGCTGCCTCCGGCATCACCTACGCGCGCGACGTCGTCCGGAATCTCACCATCCCGCTCGCCCTCGCCGCGCTGTTGCTGGGGCGCAGGGCCCTCTGGGCGTCGCTCTCGATCATGGTCGTGCTCATGGCTGTCGGACTCGCGCGGGACCATCGCCTCCTGAGTGGCGGCGGCCCCGTGCCGAACCCCATGTCGGACGGGGCCATCTTCGGCGTATCGGTGGTCGTGCTCACCCTCCTCGCCATCGTGCTCGATCGCTTCGCCCTGACGGTCCTGGAGGCCTTCGAAGATTCGGAGTCGAGGCGTCACCAGCTCGAGACCGCAACGGCCGAGGCGACGCGCGCGAGCGCAGCGCTCGTCGGGGAGATGAACGCCCGCCGTAGGGTCGAGACGCAGCTCATCCAGGCGCAGAGGATGGAGGCGCTCGGGCGGCTTGCCGGCGGCGTGGCGCACGACTTCAACAACCTTCTCACCGTGATCGGCGCCAACGCTCAAGCGCTGAGCGGCCCACTGCCCGCCGCAGAGGTCGCTCCGCTGGCGGTCGAGCTCCGGGAGGCCGTCGATCGTGCCGCAAGCCTCACGCGCCAGCTCCTCGCCTTCACGCGCCACCAGATCCTCGAGCCCGAGGTGATGGACCTGTCAATCCACCTCACCGAGACGCTGAAGCTCGTGCGCCGTCTCTTGCCCGAGAACGTGACGGTCGACGCGCGGCTTCGGGCTGGGCTGGAGCCCGTGCGCGCCGATCGCGGTCAGATCGACCAGATTCTGATGAACCTCTGCGTGAATGCACGAGACGCCATGCCCGTCGGCGGGCACCTCCTCGTCGAGACGGACGGCCTCGCCATCGACGCGGACACGGACCGCGCCGATGGCGGCCTCCCGCCCGGGCGTTACGTGCGCCTCACGGTGAGCGACAGCGGCGTCGGCATGCCCCCCGGCGTGCGAGATCGCATCTTCGAGCCCTTCTACACGACGAAGGAGAAGGGCAAGGGCACTGGGCTCGGGCTCGCCATGGTCTACGGGGCCGCCCGGCAGCACGGTGGCGCGGTAACGGTCCAGTCCGAGCCCGGCCGCGGCGCGACGTTCCAGGTCTACCTACCCGTCGCGACCGAACCGGATCTCGTCGCCAGCGCCCCACCACCGCGTCCGCCGACCGGTGGAACGGAGACCGTCCTCCTCGTCGAGGACGATCCCCAAGTGCGGAAGGTTGCCGCTCGCATGCTCGAGAAGCTCGGGTACGACGTCCTCGCAGCCGCCGGTGGAACTGAAGCGCTCATGGTGGAGGCGGCGCACGCTGGCCCCATCCACCTCCTCGTCACCGACGTCATCATGCCGGGCCTGAATGGGCGGGAGCTGGCGGATCGCCTGGTGGCGAGGCGTCCGGGCCTCGGCGTGGTCTACACCTCGGGATACACAGGCGACATCATCGAGAGCCAAGGGGTTCTGGCCTCGAGGGGCGTCGTCTTGGGCAAGCCATTCACCGTGGCGGAGCTGGCTATGAAGGTCCGTGAGGCGCTGGCGGCTTCCGGAGGTGACCGCGCCGGCGAACGACCGTCTCATCTTCCGCTCATCTCTCGATGAGCGAAGTTGAGCGGCCGAGCCCAAGCCCGAACCCAGGGGGATGACAACCAGAGGGGGGCAGAGGAGCGGTTGGGACGAGCGGTCATGCGGGAGCACGCCGCCGCCCAGCTCAGGGCGGCTCGCCTTCGAGCGCCGCCCCCCCTACCGGATCGTCGGCACGCAGGTCTGGTTGACCGACAGGTTGCAGGTCGGGTCACCGACGCAGAGCCAGCAGGCGTTGCTGCCCTGGCAGTCGCCCGTGCCGACGCAGTAGTCGAGGCACTGCCCGGAGACCGGATCGCACTGGTACGCGCCGCAGGAGGTCGTGGTCCGGACGAGGTTCCCGCCGGCGTCGAGCGTGGCGCTCGGGGCGACGGACACCGCGCCGGTGGCGTCGAAGCCGCAGGCGTCGTTCCGGCTCACGCAGATGGGCCGGGGCGACAGGACCCACGGGCTGCGCCAGCACATCTCCGCCGCGGCGCAGTCGGCGTCCACGCTGCAGGTCCGGTAGCCCGAGAGGTCGTAGGCCGGCGGCGCGTCGCTCGCGCCGCATGGCGTGCCGACGGGGCAGACGCAGGTGTACGAGCCGGCGTCCCAGAGCGCCCCGTTCGCGCAGTCGAGCGTGCTGTTCGAGGAGGACGGGCAGCGCCCGGTGCTGGTGTCGCAAGCGTAGACGCCGCAGTCGCGCCACTCGCCGCGGTCGTTCATCGACACCGATGGCGTGGCGCAGAACCAGGTGTACCGCTGGCAGCTCCCGGCGCCGCAGTACTTCCCGTAGCCGCAGTCGGCGTCGGTGGAGCACTCCTTCGTCGTGCCGCACGGGCCGGCGCCCATGGTGGCGACCGCGAGGAGCACGAAGGGCAGCGAGCGGCGAAGCTGGGCGTGGCGCAAGGTGGTCTCCCTCGAGGTGTCGCGTCCGGGCCGTGGCCTTCCCTGACGGCTACCCCGGAAGCGGTCACCTGGCCACACCCCAACGAGGCACGCCAGGGACCGAAAGTGAACTCTCGGCCGTACCTCCTCGGCGGTCGGCGCCGCGCTGGGGTCTCGCCGCCCGGGCCGTGCCCGCGGATGGCGCCCTTCCGCCCCAGCCGATCGTGATATCAGTAACGACCTCCCGCGTCCGGGCGCCCGTTGCGCGCCTGCGCGGCGCGGGTCCACGACGAACAGGAGGAATGGACAGTGCGCAAGCAGTGCGCAGTGCTGGCTGTGGCCATGGCGATGACCGCGGCGGTGGGGTGCCAGAAGAAGGCGGAGACCCAGCCCCCGGCCGCGGCGCCCACCCCCGCTCCCGCGGCTGGCGCCGGCCCGATCATCATCGGCAACGTGATGCCGCTCAGCGGCGAGATCGCCACCTTCGGCCAGGGGGCCAACAACGGCGTGAAGCTCGCCGTCGACGAGGCCAACGCCGCCGGCGGCGTGAAGGGGCGCCAGCTCGAGATCGTGGTCTTCGACACGCTCGGCAAGCCCGAGGAGGCCGCCATCTCGGCCACCCGCGCCATCACCGAGAAGAAGGCGACGGTGCTCATCGGCGACCTGGGCTCGGGCGGCACGCTGGCCCTCGCCCCCATCGCCGAGACCAACAAGGTCCCGGCCATCTCGCCGGCCTCGACCAACCCCAAGGTCACCCGCGACGGCGAGCGGACGCGCCCCTACATGTTCCGCGTCTGCTTCATCGACCCGTTCCAGGGCACGGTCATGGCCAAGTTCGCCGCGCAGCACCTCAAGGCGAAGAAGGCGGCCATCCTCCGCGACGTCGGCAACGACTACTCGATCGGCCTGGCCGACTACTTCGCCAAGACCTTCAAGGAGCTGGGCGGCGAGATCGCGGTCGACGTGAGCTACAAGGCCGGCGACCAGGACTTCAAGGCGCAGCTCACCAAGGTGAAGTACGCCAAGCCCGACCTGGTCTACGTGCCCGGCTACTACACCGACGTGGCGCTCGTCGGCCGGCAGGCTCGCGAGCTCGGCGTGAAGGCGCCGCTGGCCGGCGGCGACGGCTGGGACTCGGCCAAGCTCTACGAGATCGCCCAGGGCGCGCTCGACGGCGGGTTCTTCTCGAACCACTACTCGGCCGAGAACCCGTCGGCGGTGGTCCAGGGCTTCGCCAAGAAGTACGAGGCGGCCTTCCACGCCAAGCCGGACGCCTTCGCGGCCCTCGGCTACGACGCCGCGCTCCTGGCCATCGACGCCATGAAGCGGGCCCCCGAGCTCACCCCGGGCGCCGTGCGCGACGCCATCGAGCAGACCGCCACCCTGCAGGGCGTGACCGGCACCATCAAGCTCGACGCCAACCACGACGCGGTGAAGTCCGCCGTGATCATCGGCGTCGAGAAGAACGCCGCCAAGTACGTGACGACCGTCGAGCCGTAGCGCCAGGCCCGATCGTCACCGCAGGTCCAGGGAGGCCCCGGTCCGCCGGGGCCTCTCCGCGTCTCGTCCCTGCGAGTCGCGCGCCTCGCGCACGGGTCAGTCGGACGGCCGCTCGCCGGCGTCCGCGCTGGCCCGCCACCCCGTCACGAGCTCGGCCCGGTCGTCCGGATGGCGGCCGTTCCAGGCGTCCACCACCCCCCGCACGTCGGCGTCGCGCGGCCAGAAGACGAGCGAGAGGACCGCGATCCCGGCGGAGATGCCGAGCGTGACGTAGGCCGGACCGTAGTCGGGCTTCGCTCGCGCCGGGCACGTCGCGCCGACCGCCGAGCAGCCCGTGACGACGCCGATGTTGGCGGTCGCGGCCGTCGCCTGCGCCAGCACGGCGAGGAAGCTCGCGACGCTGACGCCGGTCCCGGCGACGACGAGCCCGAGGACGGCGTGGCGGCGCCGCGCGCGGAGCTCGTCCACTCGCCGGCCGACCTCGGGATCGGTCGCGAGCCGGTCCAGGTCGTCCAGCCCGGCCACCACGAGGCGCGGCCTCAGGTCGGGGCTGGCGCGCGCCGCGGGCGGGGCCAGCGCCGGATCCACGGCGACCGCCGCGCGCTCCGGCGGCGCCTCCGCGGCCGGTGGGCCGGGGGGCGGCTGCGGATCGGCGACGGGAGCTCCAGCTTCCGGCACCGCCCCGGCGAGCAGCAGGGCGGTCGCGACGGCGAATCCCAGCATGGTCCCCTCCTGCCCCGGAGGAGAGCAGGTGTGGCGCCGCCTGTCACGCCGAAGCTGGCGGCGCCCTCGGCGACCGGCGCCTGGCCGAGCGCCCTACCCCCGCCGCCGCCCCGGCCTCCGCACCGCGCGCACCCGGCCGCTCTGGGCGCCGCCGGCGTAGAACAGGTCGCCCCCGTCCGACTCGAGCCCGCTCACCACCCTCCCCTCGGGCATGGTGAGGCGCGCCAGCACGTCGCCGGTCTCGGGGTCGATCCGCCGAATGTCCGACTCGTCACCCTCCCAGGTGCCGTGCCAGAGCTCGCCGCCCACCCAGGTGACGCCGGTGACGAAGCGGTTCGACTCGAGCGTGCGCAGGATGGCGCCCGTCTCGGGATCGATCTGGTGGATCCTCCGCTCGCCGTACTGCCCGACCCAGAGCGTGCCCTCGTGCCAGGCGAGCCCGGAGTCGCGCCCGCCGCCGGGGGCCGGGATCGACGACAGGACCTCGCCGGTGGCGGGGTCGATCTTCTGGATGCGCCCCCCCGCGAGCTGGAAGAGGTGCCGGCCGTCGAAGGCCGTCCCGGCGTCGCAGGCGACGTCCAGGGAGCGCACCAGCTCGCCGCTCGCCGGCTCGAAGGCCTGCAGCTTCTCGCCGCCGGCGAACCAGACGAGCCGGCCGTCGTGGCTGACGCCGGCCACGTGCGCGGCGCCGGGGTACGGTCCGTACTCGCGCACGATCTCGGCCGGCTGCGCCCCGGCGCTCCGCTTGGCCATCGCCGCCTCCTCTCGCTCCCTACCCGGCCTCGCCGGAGACCGGGAGCAACAAGGTCGTCGCGAATCCGACCACCGGCGGCGAGAGCCAGCGCAGGGAGCGGCCGCCGCCGAGCGCGCGCACCTGGCCGGCCTCCCGCAGCTCGGCGAGCGCCCGCTGCACCGTCCGCTGGCTCGCGCCGAGCGCGAGCGCCAGCGCCGAGGTGGACCAGGCCTCGCCGTCGGCGAGCAGCGCCAGGACGGCGGCGCCGGGGCCCTCGATGGGCGGCGCGATGAGCCGCACGCCGGCCTCCCCCCGCGCCACCAACCTGAAGCCGGCGGCGGTGGCCGAGATCCCGGCGAGCGGCCGCAGCTCGCGGCGGAGCCGGCCCACCTCGACCCGCAGCCGCGCCCGGTGCGAGGCGTTCGGCCGCTTCGCCTCGAAGGCGCGCAGGATGAGCTGCTCGCGCGCCGCCTCGCCGGGCCACGCCTCGGCGAGGGCGCCGAGGAGCGCGAAGAGCACCGGCCGGCGCGACAGCCTGACGACCACCGCGCCGCGGCGCGCCGCCCGCCGGCAGCCGTCGACCACCAGGTCGTCGGACGCGAGCGCCGCCTCCACCTCGGCCAGCGTGAGCGGCCGCGCCTCGCCCGCGCCGGCGAGCCGCGCCACCGGCAGGTCGAGCGCGCGCCCCGCCTGCTCGACCTCGGCGCGCAGCGCCCCGATGCCCGACC
>DASTGK010000112.1:0-9326 GCA_035719085.1 Anaeromyxobacteraceae bacterium | reverse complement strand
GGTGGCCCGGGTGGCGGCGCTCCTGCTCGCCGAGTCGGCGGCGCGGCTTCACGGCGAGCGGCGCATCCGCTACGCGGCGGCGCCCGAGGTGGTCGCCTTCCTCGTCGAGCACGGCGGCTTCGACCCGGCGCTCGGCGCCCGCCCCATGCGCGGCGCGGTGCAGCGGCTGGTCGAGGCGCCGCTGGCCGAGCGGATCCTGGCGGGCGAGTTCGGCCCCGGCGACGAGGTGCGCGTCGAGGTGGCGGACGGCGCGCTGCGGTTCGAGCGGGGCGGGAGGCTGGCGGCCGGAGTCAGGTGACGTCGGCGGACCGGCGCGGGTCGCGGTCGCGGTCGGGGGTCGGGGAGATCAGGGCGCGCCGTACAGCCCGTGCTCCCTCACGTACTCGACCACGCGCCTCGGCACGAGGGCCGAGACGTCCTCGCCGCGCGCCAGCCGCTCGCGGATGAGCGTCGAGGAGATCGCCGGCAGCGCGGGCCCCTGCCCGCCCTCGTACCCCTGGCGCCCGACCACCACCACCCGCGCCAGCGACTCGACGAGGTCCCACCGGTACCACTTGGGCGTCTCGGGCAGGATGTCGGCGCCGACGAGGAGCGCGAAGCGCAGGTCGGGGTGCTTGGCCGTGAGGTGCTCGAGCGTCCGCGCCGTCTTCCCGCAGAGCGGATCGCCGGCCAGCTCCGCCTCGGCGGTGCAGACGTGGGCGCCGCGGATGGCGGCGACGGCCAGGCGGCACATCGCCACCCGGTCGTCGAACGGCGCCAGCTGCTTGCCGAAGGGGTGGCGCCAGGCCGGCAGCAGCCAGACCGCGCGCACCCCCTGCGTGGCGAGCGCCCACCAGGCGGCCATGACGTGGGCCACGTGGGGCGGGTTGAAGGACCCGCCGAGGAGCGCGATCTCGGGGCGGCCGGCCATCCTCACGGAGCGTAGCGCAGGTGGGGCGCCCGGCGCCGCGCGAAGGCCCGCTCCTCCGGGGTCCAGGCCCGGGCGATCTCTCGCAGCGAGGCGCCGGCCTCGATGGCCTCGCGCTCCCGCGCCGACCCGCAGAGCAGGTCGAAGGCCGGCACGTCGGCCACGAACTCGTACGGCTCGGTGCGCCAGGCGAACCGCCCGGGGGCCTGGGCGCGGGCGTGGAGCACCGCCGCCACCCCGGTGCGGAACGGGCGGAAGGCCTCGGGGTCGAGGACGTGCAGCTCCACGCCGTGGCAGCGCACGCCGGCGTGCTTGTCCCAGGTCGGCACGAAGCTGGCCGGGCGGAAGGCGACGCCGGGCAGCCGCTCGGCCGCCAGGTCGGCGGCCAGCCGGTGGGCGTCGAGCCAGGGGGCGCCGAAGAGCTCGAACGGCCGCGTCGTGCCCCGCCCCTCGGAGAGGTTGGTCCCCTCGAGCAGGCACATCCCCGGGTAGACGAGCGCCGTCTCGGGCGTCGGCATGTTGGGCGACGGGAGGACCCAGGGGAGGCCGGTGGCGCGGAAGCCCCGGCCGCGCCGCCACCCCTCGCACTCGACCACGGTCAGGTCGAGGTCGAGCCGGCGCTCCTCGCGGAAGAGCCAGGCCAGCTCGCCCACGGTCATGCCGTGGCGCGGCGCCAGGTCGTGCAGGCCGCAGAAGCTCTCGTAGCCGGGGCGGAGCGCCGGCCCCTCCACCAGCAGGCCGCCGATGGGGTTGGGGCGGTCGAGCACCACGAAGCCGATCCCGGCCCGCGCCGCCGCCTCCATCGCCAGCATCATCGTCGCCTGGTACGTGTAGTAGCGGCTGCCGACGTCCTGGATGTCGAAGACGAGCGCGTCGAGCCCGGCCAGGTCGGCCGCCGCGGGCGCCAGCGAGGCGGCCGTGTCGCCGTAGAGCGAGTGGACCGGCAGCCCGGTGCGCGGATCCCGCTCGCCCCCGACCGCCGCCATGTACTGGGCGTCGCCGCGGACGCCGTGCTCCGGCCCGAAGAGCGCCCGGAGCCGCACGCCGGGCAAGGCGTGGAGCACGTCGGCGGCGTGGCGCAGCCGGGCGTCGACCGCGGTCGGGTTGCAGACGAGGCCGAGGGCGAGCCCGCGCAGCGGCCCGCCGCGGCTCGCCACGACGTGGTCGAGGCCGGTCCGGACGCGCGGGCTAGCGCGCCGGGCGGAGGCCGAAGCTGAACGAGTAGCGGCCCGGCTTCTTCGACGGGTAGGCGGCATCCCGGAGGTTCCAGTAGGCGCAGGCGCGGACGTCCTCGTCGTGGACCGAGTCCTCCATCACCTCGACCTGCGTGGCGGCGCCGGCGGCGTCGACGGTGACGCGCACCAGGAGCTGGCCAGAGAGGCGCGGCGAGTCCTTGAGCCGGCCGCGGTAGGTCCGGTCGATGAGCGCGCCGACCGCCTTCTGCAGCCCGGCGACGTCGGCGCGGCTCGTCCGCTCCACGTTGAGCCGCCGCTCCAGCGCCTCGCGGTCGGCGGTGCCGGCGGCCCCGGCGTCGCGGAGCCGCTCCAGCGCCTCGTGCGGCTTGCCGGCCGCGAGCAGGAGCCGCGCCAGCGCCAGGTTGGCCTGGGCGTCCTTGGCGTCGCGGGCCAGCACCCGCCGCAGCGCCTTCTCGGCGCCGTCGACGTCGTTGGCGGCCATCCGCATCTCGGCGATGCGCCGCCACTCGGCGCTGCCCGGGTCGATCTGGGAGAGCCGCTCCAGCGCCTTGCGCTCGGCCTCCTTGTCGCCCGACAGCCGGCTCTCCTCGGCGAGCGCCACGAGCCCGTCGGCGTCCTCCTTGAGCTGGACGGCGGCGCGCCACTGGTCGCGGGCGGCGGCGTGATCCCCCTTGGCGGCGAGGGTCTTGGCGAGGGCCACGCGGGCGGCGCGATCGCGCGGGCTGGCCGCGGCGATGCGGTAGAGGAGGCTCCCGGCGGTCGCCTGGTCGCCCGCCTCGGCGGCCAGCTCGGCGAGCAGCGTCAGGGCGGGCACGTGCTCCGGCAGGCCGGCCAGCGCCGCGGTCGCCTCGGCCCGGGCCGCGGCGGCGTCCCCGGCGTGGCGGGCCAGCCGGGCGAGCCCGACGTGCGCCTCGACGTTGGCGGGATCGAGCCCGAGCACGGTGCGGTAACCGGCGGCGGCCGCGTCCCACCGCTCGCCCCGCTCGGCCGCCTGCGCCTGCACCAGCGTGACCAGCCAGTTGTCCGGCTCGGCGTCGACGGCGAGCGGCAGGGTCCGCTCCACCTGGTCGAGCACCCTCCACTCGACGTAGAAGCGGGCCATGCCGATGAAGCCGAGCGCCGACTCGGGCCGGTCCTTGGCCAGCCAGCGGAGCTCGCCCCAGGTGTCCTCGGTGTGGGGCAGGGCGTAGATGGCGAGGAAGCGCGCCTTCAGGTCGGCCGGGTCGGAGGCGGCGGCCGACGACCAGTGGGCCCGCTCGGTGGCGATGTCGCCGCGCCGCTCGGCGTCGTCGATCACCGTCATGGCCCGGCTCAGCTCGGCGAGGTCGGCGCGGGCGGAGGCGGCCGGTGCCTGCCCGGCGGCCGCGCCGCCGGTGGAGCGCGCGGTGGCGCAGCCGGCGAGCAGGGCGAGAGCCAGGGTGGAGGCGAGCTTCATGGGTTCCCCTCGGTGTCGGGTGGGCCCCATGTTCTACATCGGCCCGGGGGAGGGGCGAAACGAATCCGGCGGTCGCCCGGCCGGTTGCGGCCGCGCGGGAGCCGGGTCCCCGGCTCCCGTCAAGGCCGGGTGCAGACCTTCTCGCCGCGCGCCGCGTCGGGCTGGCAGGCGAAGCCGGGCACGATGCAGTCGGCGTCGGCGGTGCACGCCGCGGTGCAGTAGCCGGCCTTGCCGCTGCCCTGGACGGCCCCGAGGCAGAAGCCGCCGCCGATGCCGTCCGCCTCGCTGCAGGTGTGGTCGTCGAAGCAGGGCTCGCCGAACTCCTCGAAGTAGGTGGCGCAGCCCTTCGGCGGCACCCAGCGCACCACACCGCCGTCCGACTTCTGCTGGAAGCCGGCCGGCCAGCTCGGCGCGGCGGCGGTCCAGGTGCAGAAGCCGGGGGTGGTGGCGGTGGCGCCGCCCGGCTTCTCGCAGTAGCCGAACGACCCGGCCGCGTCGCACTGCGCGTCGCTGGTGCAGACCGAGCAGACGGTCCCCGTCGTGGCCGAGGCGGCGACGGAGCAGAAGCGGGAGGCCTGATCGCAGGCGCCGCCGCCGGAGCTGCCGGTGCAGTCGTCGTCCACCACGCACTGGTAGCAGAGGCCGTCGGCCGGGTCGCACTTGAGGCCGTTGCGGCACTGGCCGCCCGAGGCGGCGCAGCCGACCTTCGGCTCCGACGGATCGACCGGCAGCTTGAGGTCGAGCCCGAGGCTCTGGCCCGGCAGCACGGTGAAGGCCTGCAGCGTCGGCTGGTACCCGGCCTGCGACGCCGAGAGCTCGAAGGTGCCGGCGGGCAGCGGCGGGAAGGCGATGGCACCATCCGGCCCCGCCGTCCCGGCGCGATCGGTCTGCTTCACCGAGAGCCCCACCGACACCGGCGCGCCGCCGCCCTGGGGCAAGGCCGTGACCACGACCAGCGCGCCGAGCGCCATCTTGCGGGCCTCGGCCACCGGGGCGAGCTCGCCGTAGCGCACGATCGACGTCCGGGTGGCGCCGGCCACCGCCACCGTCGTCTGCTCGGCGCGCAGCCCGCCGTCGAAGAGCACCAGCGTGACGGCGCCGGTGGGGAGCGCCTCGAGCTCGAACGAGCCGTCGGCCGCGGCCTGGACCTCGAGGTCGGGCCGGCCGAGCGGGTAGACCGAGGCCCCGGGCGAGGCGCCGACGATCCGGCCGGCCACGTTGCCGTGGGTCAGGTCGGGCGTCGAGAGGCCCCCGCAGCCGGCGAGGGCGAGCGCCAGGGCGGGGAGGATGTGCGAGCGCCGGGGCATCGTCGGTCGGACTCCGTCGTATGGACCCTGGCATCCCATGGTCGGCCACCCCTAGCGGAGCTTCCACCCCAGCCCGACGAGCAGCTCGCCGAAGCCGCTCGAGCGATCGGCCCCGTCCACCTTGACCACCGCCCAGTCGGCGTGGAGCTCGGCCCCGAGCGTGAGCCCCCGCCCCAGCGGGACGCTGGCCCCGAGCAGCATCCCCGGCGTGAAGGTCAGGTAGCGCTGCGGCGCCGCCACCAGGTCGAGGCCGAAGCGCCGGTCGATCCAGAGCACCGACAGGCGGGGGCCGCCGAGCAGCGTCGCGCCGCCGAGCCAGGCCGGCTGGGCGCGCCAGGCCAGCGCGGCGCCGCCGTTGACGAGGCTGTAGTCGAAGCCGGCCGCCCCGCCGGGCAGCCGCAGCGTGCCGCGCCCGAAGGAGGAGACGGCGTCGACGCGCACCGTCACGTCGCGGGAGGGCCAGTCGCGCAGGCTGGCGGCCGCCCCGAACCCGACCGTCGGGCCGAGGACGGCGCGGCGGCTCCCGCCGTCGAGGAAGGAGAGGAGCGCCACGCGCGGCCCGACCTCCCAGCGCCCCTCGGCGCGCGTCATGAGGTCGGCGAGGTCGAACCGCTGCCCCGAGCCGAGCGAGAGCCGCTCGTCGAGGAGCGAGGGGCCGCCGCCCTTGGCCACCTGCACCCGGTAGCGCCCCGGGTCGAGCGCCACGCCGCCCGGCAGCTCGGCGAGCGGCCGGCCGTCGACCCGCACCTCGAAGCCGTCGAGCGCGGTGGCGTAGCTGTAGAGCTCCGGCTTGCCGGCCCGCGTCACCTTGCCCACGAGGACGATCGGGTCGACCCCCACCTCGGAGGTCTCGGCGCTGGGGCGCTGCCGGCCGCCGGTGTACTCGTAGGTCATGCGGCGCGCGTAGTCGTGCGCCTCCGAGGCGGTGATGGCGCCGTCGCCGTTCCGGTCGGCCCCGAGCCGCAGCGCCTCGATGAAGAAGTGGGTGTAGATGTCGTGGCCGAGGTGCTCGTCCTCGCGCGCCGTCTCGCCCCAGTCGCTGGCGGCGAGCACCACCGAGGCGCGGCTCACCTCCTCGATGGGGCGCACGAAGAAGCCGGCCTTCACGCCCTGCAGCTCGTGCTGCACCTCGTCCGGCAGGAGCGACTTGCCGCCGCCGGAGTGGCAGGCGGCGAGCACCAGGACCTTGCGCCGGGAGCGGAGCCGATCGAAGGCGGCCTTGAGCTCGTCCATCGAGAGGGCGGTGCCGGCCACGTCGCTCATGCGCGTGTCGGCGAGCACCAGGTAGCGGCGGAGCTGCCCGGCGGCGTCGCGGGCCAGGGTCCCGTGCGACGAGAGGTAGAGGACCACCGTGTCCTGCTCGTCGCGGCTCTTGTCGCCGAGCCGCGCCAGGGCCGCCCGCAGGCCCGCCCGGTCCGTCGCGGAGCCGATGACCTCGACGTCGTCGAAGGCGCCGAGCTGCGGGTCGCGCAGCACGTCGGCCAGCCCCTGCGCGTCGGCCTCCGGGTAGCGCAGCGGGCGCCACTGCGGATCCTGGAACTGCTGCACGCCGACGAGGAGGGCGAGCCGGCGCGGCTGGTGGGCCCGGACGAGCTGCTCGCGCGGCACCGAGACCGGCACGAGCCCGCCCTTCTCCCCGCTGGCGGCGGCGCACGACAGGCACAGGAAGGCCGCGACGGCCACGAGGCCGCCCCGCACGTCCCGGCGCTGGCGCTTCTGCTGCATCTGCTCCGATCCTAGTTAGCGCGGTGCATGATGGTCATTGGGTGGCCCCGCTAGGGCCTGACCTTCACCTCCACCTGATCGAGGGTGATGGGCTGGGGCTCGTCGGGGCGCGCGGCCGCACCCCGGGCGGCGCGCGCCACGTCGGCCGGGTCGATGGGCGACTCGCTGGCGAGGGCCAGGAACCGCTGCGAGCCGGCCAGGGTGGCGAGCGGGTAGGCCGCCGGCTGCCCGCCGACCGCCACCTCGGTCCGCCCCGCCGGCAGGTGGGCGCGGAAGAAGACCTCGTGGTTGCCCGCCCCGTCGGCGCGCAGGAGGATCACCTCGGCCGCGCGCCCGAGCTCGATCTGGAACTGGAGGCTGGCGGCGGCCGGGACCTCCTGGCCGGAGAGCCCCTTCTCGATGCCGGGCGGCCCGCCCGCGCCGGGCGTGAGGACGAGGAAGCGGAGCCGGAGCGGGATGGCGTGCGACGCCGTCCCCTTCGTCCCGTCCCAGGCGGCGCCGCGGTCGGCCGGGGCCCTGGCGAGGAGGAGGCCGGCAAGGCCGGCGATCGCGACGGTGGCCGCGACGGCGAGGCCAGGCAGGAGCCGGCGGCGCGGCGGCGGCCGCCGGAGCGTCCGCTCGATCCGGGCGTACTCGAGGTCGTTCCCAGCGCCCGCGCCGGGCGGCGCCAGCGCGACCAGCGCGGAGTCGACCGCGCCATCGAGCCGATCGCCCTCGACCCGCTCGGACAGGAACCGCTCGCAGGCCTCGCAGTCCCCTTCGAGGTGCTCGGCGAGGGCGCGCGCCTCCCCCGGAGGGAGGGTGCCGTCGAGCAGGGCACGGTAGGTGGCTTCGTTGAGGTGCATCGCGAGGTCCCTGGAGACGCCTTCGAACCTATGACTCATCGCCCCTCAACCTGGCCACTTCGGCCAGGACTCGTCGCTTGACCTTGGCCCTGAACCGCTCCAGCCGCATGGTGATGGCGCTCTTGCCGACCCCCAGCCGGTCGGCGATCTCGCGGGCCGACAGCTGCCCCTCGATGTAGAAGAGGTGCACCGTCTCCTTCTCCGGCCCCTCGGGCAGGTCGGCGATGAGCCGGCGCACCACCTCGAGCTCCGCCCCGGCGTCCGGATCCGGCAGGAGCGCCTCCTCGCTGGACGCCACCTCCGCCTCGCGCGTCAGCTCCTCGGCCAGCTCGCTCCGCGCCTTGCGGCGGGCCAGCCGGGAGAGCGCCCGGTTGCGGGCGATGGTGAGGAGCCAGGGACCGAAGCGGGCCGGCTGCTCGAGCTTCGCCAGGCTGCGGAAGGCGCGGACGAAGGCCTCCTGGACCACGTCCTCCACGTCGTCGGCGTCGAAGTCGCCGAAGGAGCGGGCCACGCGCCAGGCCCCTGGCCGGTGGCGCTCGTAGAGGAGCCGCTGCGCCGCCCGATCGCCCGCGAGCGAGCGCGCGACGAGCGAGGCGTCCTCCCCCTCGTCGGGGCCAGGCTGTCGTTCGGGCCGGCTCGTCACAGGCGCGGCAGGGTACTACGGGTCGGCCCGGCGCGCCTCGCGCCCCCGTCCGCGGGAGGCGCGGCTACCGCGCTCCAGCGCGCAGGGTCGTGGTAACACCGGCGGCATGGCCCAGCCCTCGCCGAGCGTCGCCCGACTCGCCACGGTCGCAGGCCTCATCCACTTCGCGTTCGACCAGGCGGGCCGCGCCTTCGAGGCGACGACGGCGCCCTACCTGCTCCTGCCGTACATGAGCGAGGTCTTCCGGGAGATGCTCGGCATGCTGGGGGTGACGCCGGTCTCGGCCGTCACCTCGGCCGTGAACGGCTTCGTCTCGGCCATCTTCGCCGTCGCCTTCGCCGAGACGGCGGCGCGCCGGCCACAGAAGCTCTTCGCTGCGCTCTTCGTCATCTGGGTGGTGACGGGTGGGCTGACCTTCGCCCTCTACCTGAGCGCCCCGGCCTGGATCGCGGCCGCCAGCCTCGCGGCCGGATTGCCGCGCGCCGCGGTCCTGGCGTTCGTGCTCGACCGGCTGACGCCGCGGCCGGAGCCGGAGCCGGCGGCGGCGCCCGGAGCGGCGTCGCAGCAGCCCCGCTAGCGCGACGACGGGAGCAGCGGGCGGAGCTTCCGCTTCGCCGCCACCTCGTGCGGCTTCGCCTCGGCCGCCGGCCGGAGCCGCGCCAGATCCTCCTTCACCTCGGCGCCGCGGCCGAGCCGCTCGAGCGCCAGGGCGCGCCGCAGCCGGACGTCGTCGTCGTCCACCTTGGCGAGCGCGCGGGAGTAGGCCGCCTCGGCCGCCTGGTCGTCGCCGCGGAGCTCGGCGAGCTGGCCGAGCAGCTGGTCGCGCCTCGGATCGCCGGGGCCGATCCCGTCGAGCAGCGCCTGGGCCTGCTCCAGCTCCACGCCGTCGGCGAGGAACCGGGCCGCCGCGGCGAGCCGCACGGCCTCGCTGGGCGGCGGGGGCGGCGGTGCCACGACCACCGGCGGCGGCGGAGGAGGAGGAGGCGTTGGGGCCGAGGCGCAGGCGAGCACCGCGGCGGCGAGGAGCGGGAGGGAGCGTGGCACGCGGCGATTGTACACGCGGCGGGCGCGCGCCATTCCACCCGGTAGCGCGCCGGTGTCGGACGGGGTAGGAACCCGTCCCGCATGACCTCCGACCGCGCCCTCGCCCAGCTCGGCTGGCCCGAGCTCCTCGAGGCCCTCGCCGGCCGCTGCCGCCTGCCCGCCGGGCAGCGCCGCGCCCTGGCCCTCCCCTTCCAGCCCGACGCCGCCCACGCCCGGGAGGCCCT
>DASTGK010000111.1:0-4517 GCA_035719085.1 Anaeromyxobacteraceae bacterium | reverse complement strand
GGTGAAGGCGGAGCCTCCGAAGCCGGTCCCGGCGGAGAAGGTCGCCGCCGCCCCGGTCAAGGCGCCGCCCCCGGCCAAGGCCCCGCCGCCCGCGAAGGCGGCCCGGGCCGAGCCGCCGCCCAAGCCGGCCGCGACCGCGGTCGCCAAGGCCGTGGCGCCGGGCGAGAAGCCCGCCGGCGCGCCCAGGAAGAAGGACTCGCTCCTCGACTTCGACTCGAGCGGCGAGGACGATCTCACCGCCGCGCTCGGCAGCGGCGGCGGGGGCGGCTCCGGCCGCTCGGTCTACGTGCCGCCGAAGCCGGGCGGCACGAGCGCCGCCGAGCAGCTCTCCACCGCCCAGATCAACGAGTCGGTGAAGCTGCACGTCGACTCGCTCCGCCGCTGCGCCTCCGAGCAGCAGGCGCGCGAGCCGGGCGTGAAGGGCACGCTCAAGATGGCCTGGACCATCCAGCCCGACGGCTCGACGCGCGACGTCCGCTGCCTCACGCCCGAGCTGGCCTCGGGGCCGTTCGCCCAGTGCATCACCGGCGTGGTGAAGGGCATCCGCTTCCCGCGCGTCGGCGATCCCAAGGGGCAGCCGGTCACCTTCCCGTTCGGCTTCTAGGCCGCGCCGGGAGCCGCGTGAGCCACGCGCCCAAGCCTCCGCCCCCGGGCGGCGCCTACCGCCCCCTCGAGCAGATGGGGGTGGCGGAGCTGGAGGCGCTGCGCCTGCTCCTGCGCGGCGGGTCGGTCATCGACTGGCGCCGGCTCGACTTCCGCACGCGCGAGGAGGTCGAGGCCTTCCTCCGGCTCAACCTCTTCGACCTGGACGAGCCGCGCGACGAGCGGCGGCTGCGGGCCGTGCTGGCCCAGGCGGTCGAGTACCTGCGCTCCGCCTTCGGCTACCGCGTGGCCCAGCCGGTGGCCCAGCCGGAGGACCTGCGCGACCTCTTCCTGCTCGCCTCCGGCGCCGTCGAGCCGAAGAAGTACCGGCGCATCGCCTGCGTCGTGCTCAAGGTGATGCACGTGGTCCACCACCTCGAGGCGCGCGAGCTGCTCTTCCGCACGCCCATCCGCGAGGCCGACCTGGCCGAGCGGGCCCACCGGCGCATCATGGCCGAGGCCGACCGGATGCGGGCGCTCGGCCTGCCGGTGGTGGAGTTCCGCGGCAACGTGAAGACGCGCGAGTCGCTCGTGACCAAGCTGCTCGCCAAGAAGGAGTCGGTGGCGACGCAGGTCTTCGACCGGGTGCGCTACCGGGTGGTGACGGAACGGCCGGAGCAGATCCCGTCGGTGGTCTGGCACCTGACCCAGCACCTCTTCCCCTTCAACTACACGGTGCCGGGCCAGACGCAGAACAGCCTGGTCCGCTTCGGCGACCTGCTCGGCGACCACCCGCGCGGCGCCGAGCTGGCGAACGAGCTGCAGCTGCCGCTCGAGGCCGAGCTGGGCGATCCGGCCCACCCGCGCAACGAGTTCAGCGGCAAGGCCTTCCGGGTCCTCAACTTCGTGGTCGACGTGCCGGTCCGCATCGACGAGCTGCTGCCGCCGCTCGATCCCATGGCCGACGAGCTCGGCAGCGTCGTCTTCTCGCTCGTCGAGTTCCAGGTGGTCGACGTCGAGACCGCGCGCCAGAACGAGGTGGGCGACGCCTCGCACGAGCGGTACAAGCGGCGGCAGCTGCAGCGCGTGCTGCGCCGGCTCTCGCGCGGCCTGGTGGTGCCGAAGAAGAAGGCGGGGAAGGGCGCCGCCCGCCGGCGGAGCCCGGCGTAGCGGCGCTCAGCGCCGGCCCTTGCGGGCCTTCTTGCGCGCCTGCCGCTCCTGCTTCCGCTTCTTCTTGCGGGCGTCGCGCTCCTTGGCGCTCTCGCCCACGGCGGCCACCGGCTCCGGCGCGTAGCCCATGAGCCGGGCCCGGGCCATGGCGCCCGCCGGCATGGGCGGCGTGTAGCCCTTGGGCAGGCCGGCGGGCGCCATGGCCAGCGCGGCCGGGTCCATGCCGCCGCCGCCCAGGGCGCCGAGCGCGCCGGCGTCGGCGCCGAGCACGTCCTCCATCCCCTTGCCCTGCAGCTGGCGCAGCTGCATGAGCTGCTTCACGCCGGGCAGGCGGGAGAGGAGGCCGGGGGCCGAGCCGACCTGCTTCATGACCGCGCGCATCGCGTGGTACTGCTTGAGGAGGTCGCGGACCTCCTTCTCCTGGCGGCCGGAGCCGCGGGCGATGCGCTTGATGCGCGGCTCGGTGATGGTGTCGGGGCGGGCGCGCTCGACCGTGGTCATCGAGCCGACCATGGCCACGATCTTCTCGAGCGCCTTGTCGTCGAACTGGAACCCCTCGGGCAGCTCGCCGAAGAGGGGGAACTTCTCCATCAGCTCGCCGAGCGGCCCCATCTTCCGCACGAGCTGGATCTGCTCGACGAAGTCGGCCAGCGTGAAGTCGCCGGAGAGGATCTTCTCGGCGTCCGCCTCCGCCTTCTCGGCGTCGACGTGCTGCTCGAAGTCCTTCATCAGGCCGACGACGTCGCCGTACCCGAGGATGCGGGAGGCGAGGCCGTCCGGCCGGAACTCCTCGAGCCGGTCGAGGGTCTCGCCCATGCCGAGGAACTTGATGGGCTTGCCCGTGACCTCCTTGATGGAGAGGGCGGCGCCGCCGCGGGCGTCGCCGTCGAGCTTGGTGAGGATGAAGCCGTCGAGCGCGAGGCGCCGGTCGAACTCGGCCGCGGTCTTCACCGCGTCCTGGCCGATCATGGCGTCGACGACGAGCAGGATGTTCTGCGGCGCGACCCCGGCCTTGATGAGGTCGAGCTCGGTCATGAGCGCGTCGTCGATGGCGAGCCGGCCGGCGGTGTCGTAGATGACGACGTTGGCCTTCTCGTGGGCCGCCGCCGCGAGGGCCGCCTGGCACAGCTCGGGCGGCTGCACCCCGGGCTGGTGGAAGACCGGCACGCCGAGCTGCTCGCCGAGCACCTTCAGCTGCTCCACGGCGGCGGGGCGGTAGATGTCGGCCGCCACCAGCATGGGGCGCTTGCCGGCCTTCTTCAGCCGGTTGGCCAGCTTGCCGGCGGTGGTCGTCTTGCCGGAGCCCTGCAGGCCCACCATCATGATGCCGGTCGGGCCGCGCTCGGCGAACCGGAGCGAGGTGTCGACGGGGCCCATCAGCCCCTCGAGCTCGTCGTGGCAGATCTTGACGAAGTGGTCCTGGGGCGTGACCTGCAGCTTGCCCTTGGCCGTCTTGACCTTGGTCTCGACCACCTCGCCGACGGCCTTCTCGCGGACGCGGGCGACGAAGCGCTTCACCACGTCGAAGGCCACGTCGGCCTCGAGCAGGGAGACGCGGATGTCGCGCAGCGCCTCGTCGACCACCTCGGCGGTGATCTCGGTGCGCCCCTTCAGCTTGTTGCGGGCGGCCTTGAAGCCCTTGGAGACCGTCTCGAGCACGGCGTGGAACCCTCCGGAGTGCCGGGGTGTATAGCACGCCCATGGTAGGGTTTCCCGCCATGGAAGACGGACCCCGCTTCTTCAGCGTCGAGGAGGCCAATGACCTCGTCGGCGCCCTCCAGCTCGAGTTCGGGCGGGTGGCCCAGGTCCGCTCCGAGCTGCAGCCGCTCATCGAGTCGATGGGCGGCGCCGAGGTGGCGGTCGCCATCCTGCAGGACGGCGGCGCGGCGCCCGCGGGGCGCGAGGCCGACGCGGCGCGGCTGCAGCGGCTGGCCGGCGAGATCACCGCCGCGGTGGAGCGGATCAACGGCCTCGGCTGCCTGGTCAAGGACCTGGAGCAGGGGCTCGTCGACTTCTACTCCATGATGGACGAGGAGCCGGTCTTCCTCTGCTGGCAGTTCGGCGAGCCGGCCGTCACCCACTGGCACCCGCTCGACGGCGGCTTCGCGGCCCGCCAGCCCATCGAGGGCGTGAGCGTCCGGCCGCCCCCCTTCGTCAACTGACGGGGCCGCTCCCGGCCCCGCTTCACCGGAGGCACCACCATGCGATCCCAGTTTGCTTCGCTTCCGTTGGCGCTCGCCCTCGCGGCGGCGCTCCTCCCGGCGCCGGCCCGCGCCGGCAAGACCCTCGACGCCATCCGCCAGCGCGGCCAGGTGGTCTGCGGCGTCAACACCTCGGCCCCCGGCTTCTCGAACGTCGACAGCCAGGGGCGCTGGGTCGGCATGGACGTCGACCAGTGCCGCGGCGTGGCGGCGGCAGTGCTCGGCGACGCGGCCAAGGTGAAGTTCGTGCCGCTCAACTCGCAGCAGCGCTTCGCCGCGCTGCAGGCCGGCGAGATCGACGTGCTCTCGCGCAACACCACCTGGAGCCTGACCCGCGACGCCTCGCTCGGCATCGTCTTCACCGGCATCGACTACCTGGACGGCCAGGGCTTCATGGTGCCGGCCAAGCTCAAGATCGACAGCGCCAGGAAGCTGGGCGGCGCCACCGTCTGCGTGCAGGCCGGCACCACGAGCGAGAAGAACGTGGCCGACTACTTCCAGGCCCACGGCATGAAGTACAAGTCGGTGGTCTTCGACACGGCGGAGGCGATCCAGTCGGCCTTC
>DASTGK010000110.1:0-11813 GCA_035719085.1 Anaeromyxobacteraceae bacterium | reverse complement strand
GCCGCTCGGCGCCGGTCATGGCGGCCGGCGGCGGCACCATGCGCCACCCGGTCGCGTTCTGCGGCTCGAGGCAGCGGTCGACGATGGCGTCGCAGGCCACCAGCACCGTCTTGGCCGCCAGGTAGTAGTGGCGCATGAACTGCTCGACCGCCGGGACGTGGGGCTGGTCGCGGTAGCCCATGGCCTCGGCCACCTGCGGCTGGACGTCGAAGGTGAGCTGGTCGTTCTTGCGGCCGGAGAGGAAGTGGAGCTCGTTGCGGATGCGCCAGATGAAGTCGCGCGCCCGGCGCATGTCGCGGATCTCGCGCTCCGGCAGGAGCGCCCGCGACAGGAGGTCGGTGATGCCGGCCACCTTGAAGCGGACCCGGGCCACCCACAGGGCCGACTGCAGGTCGCGCAGGCCCCCCTCCGACGACTTCACGTTCGGCTCCAGCAGGTAGAGCGAGTCGCCGAACTTGTCGCGCCGCTCGCGCATCTCGGCCAGCTTGTCGCCGAGGAACTGGTCCACCTTGGCCTGCGAGAGGCCGTGCAGCTCCTCCCGCTCCAGCTCGCGGTAGAGGTCGCGGTCGCCGGCCAGCCAGCGCAGGTCGAGCAGCGCGGTGCGGGCCGTGTGGTCCTCGCTCGCCAGCTGATCGCAGGCCTTCAGGTCGCGCACGCCGTAGCCGACCTCGAGCCGCAGGTCCCAGAGCGCGTACAGGAACTTCTCGCTCGCCGCCTTGACGAAGGCGTCCGGCCCCTTGGGCCCGTGGAGCACCAGCAGGTCGACGTCGCTGAACGGGGCGAGGTCGCGCCGCCCGTAGCCGCCGAGCGCCACGAGCGACACCGCCGACGGGGGGAGCGAGCGGCTCACCTCCTCGGTGGCCCGGCGCCACAGCGCCTCGACCAGCCGGTCCATGGCGGCGCTCTGCAGCCGCACCACCGTGTGGCCGCTGCCGCCGCCGCGGTGCACCTGCTCGACGTAGCGGCGCATGGCCGCGAGGTCGGCCTTGGCGTCGCCGGTGAGCGGGGGGAGGTCCCGCAGCTTCTCCTCGTACTCGAAGGGGCCGGGGCTCGGGAGGGTGGTCTGGACGTCGAGGCTCATCGGGATCGGAGTATAGCGGTGGGTGGACGCTGCGCCGCCTGGACTGGCGGTCGAACGGCGCGTGCGGCGCGGCCGGCCGGCGGGTGAGCCGGCCCGGCGGTCAGGGGCGCTCCTCGGGAGGGCTGGCCCGGGCGACGCGCGGGTCGCGGCGGGCGAACTCGCCCACGGCGCGCGCCACCGCCCCGGCCACCTCGTCCTGGTAGCGGGGCGAGGCGAGCCGCTGCTCCTCGCGCCGGTTGGAGATGAAGGCCGTCTCGACCAGCACCGCCGGCATGCGGGCGCCGACGAGCACGTAGAAGAGCGCGCTCTTCACGCCGAGGTCGCGCACCTCGCCGAACTTGCCGCGGACGCTGCCGGTGATCTCCCGCTGCACCAGGTGGGCCAGCCGGCGCGAGGCGTCGGTCGAGGCGCGGGCGTTCAGGTCGGTGAGGATCCGCTGCGCCTCCGACCCCTGCCCGCTCTCGTCGAGGTCGGCGCCGTTCTCGCGGGCGGCGAGCCGCTTGGCGTAGCGGTCGTCGGCCACGTTGAGCACCCAGGTCTCCACGCCGTCGAGGGAGCGGCGCGGGTTGGCGTTGGCGTGGATGGAGACGAAGAGGTCGCCCTTCCTGGTGTTGGCGATGGCGGTCCGCTCCTCGAGCGCGAGGTAGCGGTCGTCGTCGCGGGTCAGCACCACCTCGAAGCCGTCGGCCTTGAGCCGCTTCGCCAGCTTCTTCGCCATGGCGAGCGTCACGTCCTTCTCGCGCACGCGGGAGGGGCCGATGGCGCCCGGGTCGTGGCCGCCGTGGCCGGCGTCGACCACCACGCGGCGGATGGGGCGCAGCTCGCCACCCTCCTCCGGCGCGGGCGGCTCCTCCACCTGCTCGTGCTGCGGCGGCGCCTCGCGCTGGCCCGAGGCCACGCGCGCCTCGCGGCTCGCGGCGCGCGTCCCCACGTCGACGATGAGCCGCGGCGGGTCGTCGAGGCCGTAGGAGTGGATGGCGTCGGCGCCGGGCAGGTCGAGCACCACGCGCACCGTCTCGGCGTCGTGCTGGGCGGCCCGCACCCGGTCGACCTGATCGCCCGCCACTGCCTTCGCCAGCGCGGCGCCGTCGAGGTGGGCCGGCCGGAAGTCGAGCGCCAGCCGGCGCGGTGCGCCGTCCCTGGCCGGCAGCTCCAGCTTCTGCCAGCCGACCCAGTGGTCCAGGTAGACGGCGACCCGGGTGTAGTCGTCGTTCGACCAGGTCTTCACGCCGGAGACGGTCGCGGCGCCGCCGCCGGCCGACTGGCCGAGCGGCAGCGAGGCGGACGGGCTCGCGAGGTCGGCCACCGCCGCCTCGAGCTCCGGCTCGGGCGTCTCCTCCGCCGGCTTGGGCGGCGGCGGGGGCGGCTCGGGCTTCGCCAGCTTGGCGCCGGGGGTCGGCTTGCGCGGCGGCGGCGCCGGCCGGTCGTCGCCCGCCTCGCGACGCACCGCGGCGGCGAAGGACTTCGCCTCCTTGGAGCCGAGCCTGGCCGCCCGGTTGGCGAGCTTGAGCGCCTCGTCGCGGTCCGCCTCGTCGGCCGACCAGCGGTAGAGGGCGTAGCGCGCGCGGGCCGCCTCGAGCGTCCCCTGCTGGGCGTCGCGGCCGACCGCCGCCGCCTGCAGCGCGCGGATGGCCTTCTCCCAGCGGTGGCGGTAGCGCCGCTTCTGCGGGTCGCGCATCAGCGCCTTGAGCGCCGCCTTGGCCTCGGCCAGCCGGTTCCCCTGGCGGGGCGGCGGGCGCTGCGGGGCCGGGGGCGCGCCGCGGGCGTGGCGGTGGGCCGGGGCCGGCCGCTTCTGGCCACGCGCGGGGGCGCCGGCCTGCGTCGCGGGGGGCGCGGCCAGCAGGGCGGCGAGCAGGAGCGACAGGGCGGCGCCCATGGGGAGGGACTCTCACCCGGGCCGATATCGCGGTCCACTTTTCGGCCGGCGCGGCGCTATGATCCCGGCTCTCGCAAGGAGGTCTTCCATGGCGACCCCGAAGCGCGTGGGCGTGCTCCTCTCCGGGTGCGGCTTCCTCGACGGCGCCGAGATCCACGAGGCGACCTGCACCCTCCTCTCCCTCGACCGCCGCAAGGCGAAGCTGGTGGCCACCGCGCCCGACGTGGCGCAGATGCACGTGGTCGACCACGTGGCCAAGAAGCCGGCCGCCGGCCCGGCGCGCAACGTGTTGCAGGAGTCGGCCCGGATCGTGCGCGGCCAGATCACCGACCTCGGCAGGGTCTCGGTGGGCGACCTCGACGCGCTCATCCTCCCGGGCGGCTACGGCGCGGCCAAGAACCTGTGCAGCTTCGCCACCGAGGGGCGCGGCATGAGGGTGCTGCCCGACGTCGAGCGGCTGGTGCGCGCCATGCGCGCCGCCGGCAAGCCGATGGGCTTCATCTGCATCGCGCCGGTCATCGCCGCCAAGGTGCTCGGCGACCAGCAGGTGAAGCTGACCATCGGCGACGACGCCGAGACGGCGGCGGCCATCGAGTCCTGGGGCGCGCGCCACGTCACCTGCAAGGTCGACGAGATCGCCATCGACGAGAAGCTGAAGGTGGTCTCGACGCCGGCCTACATGCTCGGTCCATGGATCGCCGACGTGGCGGCCGGCATCGACAAGCTGGTGTCGGCGGTGCTCGAGCTGGCGTAGGGCCGTCGCGCGATCGCGGCGAGCGTGCCAACCGCCCGCTCTCCGGGCGTCAACCGACGTTGAGGTCAGACCGGGCGGAGCGTCACGAAATGCTGACTCCCCGGGTCGGTTTTTTTGCTTGTCGAGACCGGGTTTCAAGGTGACGAGTTGACGCAGTTTTTCGCTCCGGCCGAGTGAATTCCGTGTAGGGTGCCGCGTCCAATCTCCGGGCGGGCTGGTCCGCCCCAGAATCCAGGAGCACCCATCGTGAACAAGCTCGTCGTCGCCCTCGTCGCCGCGTTCGCCCTCGCCGCCCCTGCCTTCGCCGCCGAGCCGCCGGCCTCGCTCTCGTTCGAGACCAAGAACGGCAAGGTCACCTTCCCGCACAAGGCGCACGCCGACAAGCTCGGCGGCGACTGCACCAAGTGCCACGCCACCAAGGCCGGCGGCAAGATCGAGGGCTTCTCGAAGGACAAGGCGCACGCGCTCTGCCAGGGCTGCCACAAGGCCGAGGGCAAGGGCCCGACCAAGTGCGCCGAGTGCCACAAGAAGTAAGCCGCCTTCGCTGAACGGCTGAACGACGGGGACCGGGAAACCGGTCCCCGTTGCTTCATGGGGTGAGCTTCTTCTTCCACCCCGCCAGCAGGTTGAGGGCGTCGAGCGGCCGGAGCGCGTCGACGTCGAGCGCCCCGAGCTCCGCCCTGAGCGCCTCCAGCGCCGGGTCGGGCGGCGCGGCGAAGAGGCCGAGCTGCGCCGAGGCCGCCTCCCCGGCCCGCCTCGTCCGCCGGCCGCGCGCCAAGGTGGCGTGGCCCGCCTCGTCGAGCTCCATCGCCTCCAGGTTCTTCAGGATCTCGCGCGCCCGGGCCAGCACCTCGGCCGGCAGGCCGGCCAGCTTGGCCACCTCGATGCCGTAGCTGCGCGAGGCGCCGCCCGCCACCAGCTTGCGCAGGAAGACCACCCGGTCGCCCACCTCGCGCACCGCCACCGACAGGTTCTTCACGCCGGGACGCTCGCGGGCCAGCTCCTGCAGCTCGTGGTAGTGGGTCGCGAAGAGGGTGCGGCAGCCGGTCCGGTCGTGCAGGTGCTCGGCGGTGGCCCAGGCGATCGAGACGCCGTCGAAGGTGGAGGTGCCGCGGCCGATCTCGTCGAGCACCACCAGCGAGCGGCGCGTGGCGTTGTGCAGGATGGAGGCGGTCTCGGTCATCTCCACCATGAAGGTGGAGCGGCCGCGCGCCAGGTCGTCGGAGGCCCCCACCCGCGTGAAGATCCGGTCGGCCACGCCGACGCGCGCCTGCCGCGCCGGCACGAAGGAGCCGACCTGGGCGAGCAGCGTGGCGAGCGCCGCCTGGCGCATCACCGTGCTCTTGCCGGCCATGTTGGGGCCGGTGATGACGAGGAGCGTGCCGTGCTCGGCCGCGGCCGGCTGCCCCGCCGCCGCCACCCGCACGTCGTTCGGCACGAACCCGCCCGAGTCGGGCGGCAGCATCGCCTCGACCACCGGGTGGCGGGCGTCGTCGAGCTCCAGCACCTCCGAGCCGTCCACCTCCGGCCGGCAATAGCCGCGCTCGGCGGCGGTGCGGGCCAGCGCCAGGAGCACGTCGGCGGCGGCCACCGCCGCGGCGGCCGAGCGGATGCGGGCGCCGGCGGCCACCACCTCCTGCCGCAGCGCCTCGAAGAGCTCCTGCTCCAGCGCGAAGCGCCGCTCCTCGGCGCCCAGCACCTTCTCCTCGAAGGACTTGAGCTCCGGGGTGACGAAGCGCTCGCCGCCCACCGTCGTCTGGCGCCGCTCGTAGTCGGGCGGCACCGCCTTCAGGTTGGCCTTGGTGACCTCGATGAAGTAGCCGAAGACCTTGTTGAAGCGGACCTTGAGCGAGCCGATGCCGGTCCGCTCCTTCTCGCGCGCCTCGAGGCCGGCGATGTAGCCCTTGCCGTCCTCGGCGATGGCCACGATCTCGTCGAGCGCCGCCGAGTGGCCGCGACGGATCATGCCCCCCTCGGCCAGCGTGGCGGGCGGCTCCTCGGCCACGGCGCCGTCGAGCCGGGCGGCCAGCGCCTCGAGGCCGCGGGCGGCGGCACCGGACTGGCGCAGGAGCGGCGAGGCGCGGGCCTCGAGCAGGTCGGCGAGGTGCGGGAGGGCCAGGAGCGCGCCGCACAGGGCCCGCAGGTCGCGCCCGTTCCCCTGGCGCAGCGTGAGGCGGCCGAGCAGCCGCTCGGCGTCGGCCACCGGCCGCAGCGCCGCCGCCAGGTCCTCGCGCAGCACCGACGAGCCGGCCAGCTCCTCGACGGCGTCGAGCCGCGCCCGGATGGCCGGGACGTCGGTGAGCGGGTAGCGGAGCCACTCGGCCAGGAGCCGGCCGCCCGGCGCCGTCACCGAGCGGTCGAGCAGGCCGAGGAGCGAGCCCTTGCGCTTGCCCCCCTGGAGCGTCCGCTCCACCTCCAGGTTGGCGCGGGTCGCCTCGTCGAGCAGGAGCACGCCGTCGGTGGCGAGCCGCGAGATCCGGTCGACGTGGGCCGGCGCGGCCCGCTGCGTGTCGGCCAGGTAGGCGAGCGCCGCCGCCGCGGCCGAGAGGCCGAGCGGCAGGCCGGCCACGCCGTAGCCGTCGAGCGAGGCGGCGCCGAGGTGGCGGCGGACCTTCTCGGCCCCGCGCTCGAAGTCGGCGTCGTCGCGCAGCGCGTGGGGCACGCCGGCGGCGCGGGCCAGCGCCTCGACGCGGGCGGCCGGGGCGCCCCGGGCGAAGAGCAGCTCGCGGGCGCCGGCCCGCTTCAGCTCGTCCACCAGCCGCTCGTCGTCCGCGACCTCGCCGCAGCGGAGCTGCCCGGTGGTGGCGTCGAGCAGCGCCAGGCCGCCGCCGCCCGCCTCGGCGAGCGCCACCGCGCCGAGGAAGCTCGCCTCGCGCGGGTCGAGCATGGCGTCGTCGAAGACGGTGCCGGGCGTCACCACCCGGGTCACCTCGCGCCGCACGATGGCGCTCTTGCCCGGCTCCTCCACCTGGTCGCAGATGGCGACCTTGAACCCCTGCTCCAGGAGCCTCGCCACGTGGCCGCGCGCCGCGTGGTGGGGCACGCCGCACATCGGGACCTTGTCGTCGCCCTTCGAGCGCGCCGTCAGCGTGATGCCGAGCGCCTGCGACGCCGCCAGCGCGTCGTCGAAGAACATCTCGTAGAAGTCGCCCAGGCGGAAGAAGAGGATGGCGTCGGGGTAGCGCGCCTTCACCTCCAGGTACTGCCGCATCATGGGCGTGAGGTTGGGCTGGATCGAAGGAGAGTCCGAGGGCACGCGTGCTCCACGAGGCCGGCGGCGGGGCGACGACCCTACCACGGCCGGGCGCGGCGGCCGTGCCACCGCTCCACGGCGGTCTCACGTCACCCGCCTCGCCGGGGATCAGGCGTCGCGTCGCCTCACGGACCTCGGTGGCCGGGACTCACGGAGACCGAGGGGCGCGCACCTCAACGATCGCGTCGTGCGCGTAGATCCCGTCGAACAGGGCGAGGTGGCGGAGGACGGCTTCCCGGGAGTCGGCCTGCACGACGTGAAGCGCTCGGCCGTCGCCGCTCGCGTGGGGAAGGACGAGCCACCCCGGCGGCGGCCCGCCGCCGCCATCGAGCCGGCGCCGGAACTCGTCCATCTTGCCGGGGATCGGCCCGCCCACGAAGTAGTAGGTGTTCATGACTCCTCCTGGTGCTCGTCCGCCTCGATCAACCTTCGAAGGAGCGCGGCGAGCGTCCGTCTCTCTTCCCGCGACAGGGCCGTGGCCCGCCGGACGAGCGCGGACTCGTGGCCCGGCAGCACCTTCGCCAGCGCGGCGCTGCCGCGCTCCGTGAGGCGAACGCGCTTCACCCGCTGATCCGAAGGATCGGGGCGGCGCGCGACGAGTCCCTGCTGCTCGAGGCGCGCCACCAGGCCCGAGACGTTGCTCACGTCGCACCAGAGCTCGGCCCCGATGGCCCCGATCGGCTTCCCTTCGGGGCTCGAGAGGCGCGTGAGGACGCCCACCTGGGCGCCGGTGAGCCCGTGCTCCCGGAACCGCGCGTCGGCCCCCTTCTTCAGGGCGGCGAACGCCTGGAACACGAGTCGCTGGAGCTCGACGGCTTCGTCGCGGATCGTCACGTGAGATCTCAATGGTTGAGATCTCACGTATCTCGACGGCGCGCGCGTGTCAACGGGCCAGCGCCCGCGGGCGTGCTAGCATCACTGGACCCATGCTCCGCGAGGCGTTCCAGGATCTCAACCGGCTGCGGCAGATCGCGTCGGCGGTGGCGCGGCACGGCTTCGGGGCCTACCTGGCGCGCACGCGGCTCAAGGACCTGGTCGGCGCCGGCGCGGCCGAGGGGGAGCTGCCGCCGCCGGACCGGACCGCCGCCGTCCGCTTCCGGCAGCTGCTCGCCGAGCTCGGCACCACCTTCACCAAGCTCGGCCAGCTCCTCTCCACCCGCCCCGACCTGCTCCCGGCCCACTGGGTCGAGGAGCTGGAGGCGCTGCAGGACGACTGCCCGCCGCTCCCCATCGCCGACGTGCGCCGCACCATCGAGGCCGGGCTGGGCCAGCCGGTCGAGGCGCTCTTCGCCGAGCTCGACCCGGCGCCGCTCGCCTCGGCCTCCATCGCCCAGGTCCACCGCGCCCGCACCCACGCCGGCGAGCAGGTGGCGGTCAAGGTGCAGCGCCCCGACATCCGCGAGCGGATCGACTCGGACCTGGCGCTGCTCTACTACCTCGCCAAGCTGCTCGAGGCGGTGGTCGAGGAGACCGGCGTCTACACGCCGACCGCCGTCATCGAGGAGTTCGACCGGACCATCCACGAGGAGCTCGACTTCGAGAACGAGGCGCGCAACGCCCGCGCCATGCGCGAGGCGGCCGCCGGCCGCGAGTTCGTCGTCATCCCGCGCGTCCACGACGCCCTCTCCTCCAGCACCGTGCTCACCCTCGACTTCGTCGAGGGGACCAAGCTCAACGACGTCAGCGCCGCCCGGGGGTTCGACCTCGAGAAGGTGGCCCGCACCATCATCGAGGCCTCCTTCCGGCAGCTCTTCGAGGACGGGCTCTTCCACGGCGACCCGCACCCCGGGAACATCCTGGTGCTGCCGGGCGAGCGGATCGCGCTGCTCGACTTCGGCCTGGTCGGCCGGCTGACGCGGGTGCAGCAGGAGGCGCTCGTCACGCTCATCGTGGCCATCGCGCTGCGCGACCCGGACGCGGTGGCCCGGCTCATCAACCGCTTCGGCGGCGCCGACGGCAAGGTGCCCTACGCCGAGTTCCGCGCCGACATCGGCGGCATCCTCGACCGCTACCTCGGCCTCAAGCTGGGCGAGATCCGGACCGCCACGCTCCTGCGCGATCTCCTCGACCTGGCGGTGCGCCACAAGGTGAAGGTGCCGAAGGAGTACGCGGTGCTGGCCAAGGCCAGCATCACGGTGGAGGGGATCATCCGCCGGCTCTACCCGGGGCTCGACATCCTGGAGGTGGGCCTCCCCTACGCCCGCGAGCTGCTCCTGGCGCGCTTCAACCCGCAGGACGCCTCGGGCCTCCTCATGCGCAGCCTGCTCAAGCTGCAGGCGCTCGCCGAGGACGTCCCCTCCCAGCTCTCGCAGATCCTGGCCGACCTCGAGGGGGGCAAGCTGCGGGTCAACGTCGTGTCGCCCGACGCGGAGCGGATCGGCCAGCGGCTCCAGGCGCTCGGCGTGCTGCTCTTCCTCGGCCTCGTCGCCTCGGGGCTGGTGGTGGGCGGCCTCGTCTCGCTGGCGGTGAGCCCGCGCCCGGCCGTCGGCCTGGCCGCGCTCGGCGCCGGCCTCGTGCTCGCCGCCGTGTCGCTCGTCGTCCACCTGGCGCCGCCGCGCCCGCCCAAGATCAGCCTGCGGCGGCTCATCCCTCGTGGGTCGCCAGCGCCGTCAGGCTCGCCAGCCACCAGAGCTCCAGCGCCGCAGCCACCGCCGCCGCCAGCGTCGCCAGCATGAGCCGCGGCCCGAGGACGAGGAGCGGCGCCGCCGGGATGAAGCCGGTGGTGGCCGAGCCGAGCGCCTGGAGCGCCGCGCCGGTGGCGAGGCCGGCCGCGCCGAAGACGAAGGCCGCCAGCAGGTAGGCCGCCGGGCGCGCCACCAGCCGCTCGGCCGCCCGCGCCAGCGCCCGCCCCGGCCCCTCCCCGCGCACCGCCGCCCGCACCAGCGCGGTGTCGGCGAGGAGCGAGAGGGCGAGCGGCACGGCGATGGCGAGCACCAGGGCGAGGGCCACCGGCGCCGCCAGCCAGGCCGGGCCGGTGCCGGCCGCCGCGGCGCTGATGCGGAGGGCGGCGAGGACGAGCGTCGTGGCCCAGAGGCCGCCGGTGAGCTGCAGCACGAGGCCCAGCACCGCCACCGGCAGGAGGCGCGGCAGCACGTGGGCCACGCCGTCGGCGAAGCGCGGCGTCGGGTCGGGCGCCGGGCCGAGCGCCCCGGCGAGCGTCGGGAGCGAGCCGGCCAGCCAGGCGAGCCGCAGCAGGACGCCGAGGAGCGCCCCCGCGGCCCAGAGGCCGGCCACCAGCAGGACGAACCGGGGCTGGCGGGCCACGAAGGCGAGGCCGGCGAGCGGGGCCTCGCGCGAGAACGGGTGGGCCTGCGCGGCCGCCACCGCGCCCCGGGCGAGGAGGACGCCGCCGACCGCGAGCGCCGGCCAGGCGAGCGCCCGGCGGACGAGCGCGACGAGGAGGCCGACCGCCGCGAGCCAGATCTCGCGGGCGAGGGCGCGCAGCCCCAGGGAGAAGGCGGTGCCGAGCGTGAGTGCGGACACGGCCCGACCGTACCGGCGAGCCGCCCGGCGGGCAACGGGCCACCCCGGGTTCCCGCCGGATTCTTGCGGCGGGCTGAACGGCGTGACAGTATACCTCCGTTCAGGAGGTGTCATGACCGGCTTGACCGACCGACAGCTCGAGGTGCTGCGCTTCATCGCCCGGGAGATCGAGGAGCGGGGCTATCCGCCCACCATCCGCGAGATCGGCGAGGCGCTCGACATCCGCTCCACCAACGGCGTGAACGACCACCTGAAGGCGCTCGAGCGGAAGGGCTTCCTGAGCCGCGATCCGGTGAAGTCGCGCGCCCTCATCCCGACCAGCTCGGCCAAGGAGGCGCTCGGCGCCTCGCGCGGCAACGTCATCAAGTTCCCCGGCGGCGGCGCCCCCAAGCCCGGCGCCCGGCTCGTCGAGGTCCCGATCATCGGCCGGGTGGCCGCCGGCCAGCCGATCCTGGCGCAGGAGCGGATCGAGGACACCGTGCAGGTCGACTCCTTCCTGCTCGGGACCAACAAGAAGGTCTACGGCCTGCGCGTGCAGGGCGACTCGATGATCGGGGACGGGATCCTCCCCGGCGACTACATCTTCGTGAAGAAGCAGCTGGCCGCCGAGGACGGCGAGATCGTGGTCGCCATGATCGACGACGAGGCGACCGTGAAGCGGGTCTACTTCGAGGGGAAGCGGGTCCGCTTCCAGCCCTCCAACCCGCGCATGGCGCCGATCTACGTGAACGAGGAGGACTTCAAGTCCACGATGATCCTGGGCGTGGTCGTCGGCGTGTACAGGAAGATGCAGTAGTTACCGAGTCTTCGCCTGACGGACGTACCGGTCCAGATCCTCGCGGTCGATGAGCGAGCAGATCTCGACGGTGTCCTGCCGCTCGCCGCGCCGGTAGATGAGCCGGACGTCGGTGGCGACGCGGACGCGGTAGTAGCCCGGCAGCCCCTCGAGCGGCAGCGCCCGCAGCGACGGGTGGCGGTAGTCCTGCGAGAGCAGGAAGGCCTGCTTCAGGGCCGCCCGCTGGATGCGCCGCTCCCATCCCTGCATCGAGTCGTAGAACTCCGGCGTGAAGACCGGCAGGAGCCAGGCGGCCGGGGCCTCCTCGACGTCGCCCTCCCCCGCCTCCGCCGGCTGCGCGGAGGGCGGCTGGGCACCCTCGGACGCCTGCGCCCTCGCCTGCGAGAGCTCCTCCTCGAGCGCCGCGGCCCGGGCGGTGGCGCGGCCGAGGTCGCTCTCGACGGCGTGGAGCCGCACCTCGGCGTCGCGCAGCGAGGCGCGGAGCCGCTGGGCCTCCGCCGCCTGATCGCTCGATCGCGCGGCCGCGAGCGCCGCCTCGGCCCGCCGCTGCGCCGCGAGCGCCGCCTCCGC
>DASTGK010000109.1:0-2088 GCA_035719085.1 Anaeromyxobacteraceae bacterium | reverse complement strand
GATCGCGAGCGCGAGCGCGCGGCGCGGGCGCGGCGAGCCCGCCGCTCCGGCGGTCGTCGCAGGCGGGGCGGCCGCGTCGACCGGCACGCGCTCACCGCCGTCGCCGATCGGCGTCGCCGGGATGGTCCGCCCCTGCGCGATGGCGGCGAGCAGCTCGGTCGCCTCCGGGTGGCCCGGGTGGCCGTCCAGGATCGCCTCGAAGTAGGCGGCGGCGTCTTTGGGTCGGCCGAGGTGCACGAGCCGCAGCCCGGTCTGGAAGAGCGCGCGCGTCGCCTCGTCCCAGGCCTCGCGCCCGCCGCCCTCGGGCGGCGCCGCCGGCTCGGCGCCGGCCGGCGCGAGGAAGCCGTAGTGCCAGAGCTGCCGGACGAACTTGTGGAGGCCGGCCAGGTCGACCGGGATGCCGAGCCGCGCCCCCGCCTCGACCAGCTCGGCGGCGCGCCGCCGGCCGTCGAGCATCCGGGCGATCGAGAGCTCGAACTCGTAGAGCGTGAAGGCGCGCCCGCTCGCGGGGTCGGCGACCTGGAAGAGGCCCGGGCTCTTCCCGCGCTGGACGACCAGGTCGGCGCGCAGGAGCGGCACGGCGTCGTCCGGGCCGAGCGGCAGCGGCTCGTCCACCTGCAGCGGCGCCGGCTGGAGGTCCCCCGTCACGGACCCCGGGTCTGCGAGGCGCCTGCCAGCCGATCACTGCGCCAGAGGCCAGCTTCAGGGACTGGGTCCGAACCCGGGGTCAAGTCGACCTCGGGTCGACCGACCCGCCCGGTGGCGGATTGTCGCAGCTCGAACGGGTGACGGCCCCGGCGACGGCGTTCGCGTCATCCCCGCGGAGAAGGCGCTGACTCCCCGACGAGGTCGTGCCTCGACGCCCTCGCGGCGCGAAGTGATGCGGCGGAGGTGGCCACCATGCGCATCGCGTTCGACGAGCTGGTCCCCGAAGGCGAGGAGGTGACCCGGATCCGGGTCGCCTGGAACGAGACCGAGGCGGCGAGCATCGGCGCCTGCCTGACCGCGGCCGGGATCGAGTACGCCCAGGAGCGCTCTACCGGCGACGAGGGGTGGGCCATCTACACCGCCGCCTCCGACGTCGACGCGGCGCTCCACGCGCTGCGGCTCGCCGGCCTCTCAGGGGTCGAGGAGGAGTACTTCGCGGGGTTGTAGCTCCAGCACCGAACCCGAACCCGCACGCGTGCCCGTCTCCGTGGCCCGTCCCCGTGAGCCGTGCTCCGTGCCCCGCCGACTCATCGGGCACGGGCACGGCGGGCGCGGGCCACGGGCGCACGCACGACGGGTTCGGGTTCGGGTTGGGGTTCGGACGAGTCGCACGATCGCTCCACCAGCGCCTCCGCCTCGCTGGCGCCGCCCCAGCCGAGGACGCGCGGGTTCTTCTTGCCGAAGACCACCGTCACGAGCAGGAACTGGGCGATCTCGTCGCGCAGCCGCTCCGGCAGGTCGCAGAGGTCGTGCACCGGCGCGCCGCGGTCGTACTTCACCGGCAGGAGGATGAGCCGGTCGTTCCGGATCCGCCCCCCGCCGCCCTTCCGGTCCTGCTCGAGCAGCACCACGCCGACGGCGCGGCAGCGCACCACCGTGCCCGGGAAGCTGGCCGCGTCCCAGACGATGAGCGCGTCGAGCGGATCGCCATCGGCGGCGCAGGTGCCGGGCACGAAGCCCCAGTCGTATGGGTAGGCGAGGCCGAGCGGCAGCGCCCGCGCCACCGTCATCGCGCCGAGTGAGGGTTCGTACTTGAGCTTCACCGTGGCGCCGCGGGGCGACTCGACCACCACGTTGATCGAGCCGTCGCCGTCGCGGGCGGGGAGGCGGCGCAGGTCCATCCGATCTTGCCTGGCAGGCAGCGCGGGCGCGCGCAACGACCGGCGAGGCGCCGCCCCACCGCTGGGTAAGCAGACGGTGACGCCCTCGACAGAGCGGCGCGCACCGCCTCGGCCGGTCCCGGGGTAGTTTGTCCCCCACCGGAGACCGCCCCGCCCATGATCGCCCCGACCCTCCTCCTCGCCGCCGTCCTCGCCCAGGCCGAGCCCGCTGGCGCCGCGACCCCAGCGCCGGCGCGGCCGCCCGCCGCGCCGCCCGCCC
>DASTGK010000108.1:0-2068 GCA_035719085.1 Anaeromyxobacteraceae bacterium | reverse complement strand
GCGCGACGCCGCGGCCCGGCGGCTGGCCGCGGCCGGCGTGGAGGTGGCGAGCGTCCCCGCCGCCGACCTCGCCGCCGCCGTGGTGGCGAGGTACCTCGACCTGAAGGCGAGGGGGGCGCTGTAAGGCGCTCGCCCGAACCCGAACCCGAACCCGTGGCCGTGGCCGTGGCCCGTGGCCGTGGCCCGTGAGGTCCGGCCGCTTCGGCCGGCCGATCGCCGCATCACCCTCGCCCCGGCCCTCTCCCCCGAGGGGGAGAAGGATGAAGATCACGTGCCGTCCCGCTTTCACGGTGATATCATCGCGACATCACCTGGAGGTCACGCCATGGTCCGCGAGAAGGTCCGCAGCTCCGTCTCCGGCTGGTCCGCCGCCGCCCTGCTGATCCCGCTCGCCCTGCTCGGCCTGGGGGCGCTCGTCGCCGGGGCGGAGGCCGGGGCCGGGCCGGTCGTCTTCTTCGGCGTGGTCGCCCTCCTCGGCGCGGCGCTCGGCTTCGCCGGGCTCTTCGTCGTCAACCCGAACGAGGCCAAGGTGCTCCAGCTCTTCGGCGACTACGTCGGCTCGGTGCGCGAGCCCGGCTTCGCCTGGGCCAACCCGCTCTACACCAAGAAGCGCGTCAGCCTCCGCGTCGTCTCGATGGAGGTGGGCAAGCTCAAGGTGAACGACCTCGACGGCAACCCGGTGGAGATCGCGGCCATCGTCGTCTGGAAGGTGGTCGACAGCGCGCAGGCGGTCTTCGAGGTCGACCATTACCCCGAGTACGTGCGGGTGCAGAGCGAGGCGGCCGTGCGCACGCTGGCGTCGCGCTACCCGTACGACGCCCACGACGACGCGGTCGTCTCGCTGCGCGGCAACACCCAGCAGGTGGCCGAGCACCTGCAGAAGGAGATCGAGGAGCGGGTCCACCTGGCGGGCGTGCGGCTGCTCGAGGCGCGCATCAGCCACCTGGCCTACGCGCCGGAGATCGCCCAGGCGATGCTGCAGCGGCAGCAGGCGGGCGCCATCATCGCGGCGCGCCAGAAGATCGTCGACGGCGCGGTCGGCATGGTGGAGATGGCCCTCGACCGGCTGGCGCGCAACCAGGTGGTGGTGCTCGACGAGGAGCGCAAGGCCGCCATGGTCTCCAACCTGCTCGTGGTGCTCTGCAGCGAGCGGGGCACGCAGCCCATCGTCAACACCGGGACCATCTACCAGTAGGCGGACGCCGTGGCGGAGCGGAAGGCCTTCCTCCTCCGGGTCGATCCCCGCCTCCTCGAGGCCCTGCAGCGCTGGGCCGACGACGACCTGCGCTCGCTGAACGGGCAGATCGAGTTCCTGCTCCGCCGGGCGCTGCGGGAGGCGGGGCGCACCGTGCCGGGGGAGAAGGCGGTGAAGAAGTAGGACGCGGAGTTCGCCTCCCTCTCCCCCACCGGGGGAGAGGGCCGGGGTGAGGGGGCGGGATCGGCCCCTCCCCGCGCCTCACGGCACCGACGTTCCCAGGACCAGCGGCACGCGGAGGCCGACGGGGTCCCCCTCGAACGGCGGGAAGGTGAGCCGGGAGGCGGCGCGCCGCAGGCACGCGCCGAGCGGGCTCGCCTCGACGTCGGCCTCCTCCACCTCCGACGCCTCGACGAGGCCGCCCGAACCGACCGCCACGAGGAGCCCGACCTTGCGGCCGGCCAGGGCGGCGCCGCCATCCCCGCTCAGCGCGGCGGCGACGCAGCGGTCGAAGGCCGGCTTCTGCCGCGCCACGGCCGCCTGGACGGCGGCGGGGGCGAGGGTGCGGCCGGCCCTCGCGGCCTGGGCGGCAGCTCCGCTCGATGGCGGCAGCGGAGGCGGCGGCAAGGGAATCGAAGCGACCGCGCGGGCAGGAGCGGTACCGGCCGCCGGTGTGGTTGGCGGTGTGGTTGGCGGTGTGGTTGCCGGTGTGGTTGCCGGTGTGGTTGCCGGTGCGGGAGCGGCTGCGGGAGCGGTTGCGGGAGCGGTTGCGGCAGCGGTTGCGGGAGCGACTGGCGCTCGCTTTGTTCTCTCCCTCTCCCCCACCGGGGGAGAGGGCCGGGGTGAGGGGGCCGGACCAGGGGTCGGGGTCGG
>DASTGK010000107.1:0-10429 GCA_035719085.1 Anaeromyxobacteraceae bacterium | reverse complement strand
GGCGGCGGCCGCCGCCGCCTCGACGGCGCGCGCCACCGGCTCGAGCGACGGCTCGGCGACGTTCCCCAGGAAGCGGAGGGTGAGGTGGAGGGCGGCCGGCTCGGCCCAGCGGACCTGCCGCCCGAGCGGCCCGGCGGCGCGGCGCAGCGCGGCCGCCGCCTCGACCAGGCCGGCCCGCACCACCTCGTCCGGCTCGAGCGCGACGAAGAGGCGGCGGGTCACGGCCCGGCCCCGGGCTACTCGACGGTGACGCTCTTCGCCAGGTTGCGCGGCTGGTCCACGTCGGTCCCCTTCAGGTCGGCCACGTGGTAGGCGAGGAACTGGAGCGGGATGATGGAGAGCAGCGAGGCGAGGAGCGGCGGCGCCTGCGGCACGGTCAGCGCCACCTGCGCCAGCGAGGCGGCGTGCACGTCCCCCTCGGAGACGATGGCGTAGACCTGGCCGCCGCGGGCCCGCACCTCCTCCATGTTGCCGAGCGTCTTCTCGTAGGCCGGCTCGCGCGTGGCCAGCACCAGCACCGGCATCTCCTCGTCGATGAGGGCGATGGGGCCGTGCTTCATCTCGCCGGCCGCGTACCCCTCGGCGTGGATGTAGGAGATCTCCTTCAGCTTGAGCGCCCCCTCGAGCGCGGCCGGGTACTGGTTGCCGCGGCCGAGGAAGAGGACGTCGCGGGCGGCGGCGCAGCGCTTGGCCACCGGCATCACCGCCGCCTCCTGCCGGATCATCTGCTCCATCCAGCTGGGGACGTGGCGCAGCGCCTCGAGGTGCTCGCGCGCCGCCTCGGCGGTGAGCGTGCCGCGCAGCCGGCCGAGCTTCACCGCCAGCAGGTAGAGCGCGGCGAGCTGGGTGGTGAAGGCCTTGGTCGAGGCGACGCCGATCTCCGGGCCGGCGCGCGTGAAGAGCGTGCCGCCGTCGCACTCGCGCGGGATGGCCGAGCCGACCACGTTGCAGACGGCGAAGGCGCGGGCGCCGCGGGCCTTGGCGATCTTCACCGCGGCGAGCGTGTCGGCCGTCTCGCCCGACTGCGAGATGGCGAGGCAGGCCACCTTGGGCCCGGCCAGCGGGTCGCGGTTGCGGTACTCGCTCGCCAGCTCCACCTCCACCGGCAGGCGGGCCAGCTGCTCGATCATGAGCCGCCCGGCCAGGCCGGCGTGCCAGGAGGTGCCGCAGGCGACGATGGTGAGCCGCTCAAGCCCCTTGGCGTACGGCTCGTCGAGCTGGACGCCGTCGAGGAGCACGTCGCCGGTCTCGAGCGAGGCCCGGCCGCGCACCGTGTCGGCCACGGCCCGCGGCTGCTCGAAGATCTCCTTGTGCATGAAGTGCTTGTGGCCGTCCTTCTCCGCGGCCACGGCGCTCCACTCGATCTTGCGGGGCTTGCGCTCGATGGGGGCGCCGTCGAGCGTGGAGAGCTTCACGCCGGCGGCGGTGAGCACCGCCACCTCGCCCTCCTCGAGGTAGACCACCTGGCGGGTGTGCTCGAGGATGGCCGGCACGTCGGAGGCGAGGAAGCTCTCCCCCTCGCCGTAGCCGACCACGAGCGGCGAGGCGTTCTTGGCCGCCACGATCTCGCCGGGGCGCTGCTCGCTCACCACCGCGATGGCGTAGGTGCCCTGGACGCGGCCGAGCGCCTTGCGCACCGCCGAGACCAGGTCGGGCGCGCCGTCCTGCTGCGCCGCCGCGATGAGGTGGGCGACGATCTCGGTGTCGGTCTCGGAGGAGAACCGGTGGCCGCGGCCGGTCAGCTCGGCGCGCAGCTGCAGGTGGTTCTCGATGATGCCGTTGTGCACCACCGCCACGCCGCCGTAGGCGTGCGGGTGGGCGTTCTCGTCGGAGGGGCGGCCGTGGGTGGCCCAGCGGGTGTGGCCGATGCCGGTCGTGCCCGTCATGGGGCGCGACTGGAGCAGCGTCACCAGGTTCTGGAGCTTCCCCTTGGCGCGCTGCACCGTCAGCCCGGAGGGGCCGATGGCCGCCACGCCGGCGGAGTCATAGCCGCGGTACTCCAGCTTCCGGAGACCGCCGATGATGAGTTCGACGCACTGCCTGGGACCGACGTAGCCGACGATGCCGCACATGGGGCGGCGTTATACCCCGGGAGCGGCGCGCGACACAGCCCCGGACGGCCCGCCGGCCCGGGTCGCCCGCGCGCCGCCGGGTCAGCGCTTGCCGGCCGCCACCGCCGCGCGCCGGGCCCTCCGCGCCGCCGCCCAGCCCTCCTTCACGGCCTGGCGGGCCCGGCCGAACGCCAGCGCGTCCGCCGGCACCGGGTCGGTGACGGTCGAGCCGGCCGCCACGTAGGCGCCGGCGCCGATCTCGAGCGGCGCCACCAGCGTCGAGTTGGAGCCGATGAAGGCCCCGTCGCCCATCCTGGTCTCGTGCTTCTTCTCGCCGTCGTAGTTGCAGGTGATGGTGCCGGCGCCGACGTTGACGCCCGCGCCGATGACGGCGTCGCCCAGGTAGGCGAGGTGGTTCGCCTTGGTCCCCCGGCCGAGCCTGGCCTTCTTCGTCTCGACGAAGTTGCCCACGTGGACGCCGGCGGCGAGCTCGGTGCCTGGGCGCAGGCGCGAGAACGGGCCGAGGATGGCCCCCTCGCCCACGGTGGCGCTCCCCTCGATGACGGTGTACGGGCGGACGGTGACGCCGGCCGCCAGCACCGCGTCGGCGATGACCGCCCCCTGGCCGATGCGGCAGCCCGGGCCGATGCGCGTCGCCCCGCGCAGCCGGACGTCCGGCTCGACGACCACGTCGGCGCCGATCTCCACCCCCTCGTCGCAGAGGAAGCGGCCCGGCACCTCGATGGTCACGCCGGCCTTCATGAAGGCCGAGGCGCGCCGCGCCTGCAGCACCGCGTCGGCCCGCGCCAGCTCCTCGCGGTCGTTGACGCCCGAGGCCTCGAGCGGGTCGACCGGCACCGCCACCGCCGCGCCCTTCCGCGCCGCCTGGGCCACGAGGTCGGTCAGGTAGAACTCGCCCTGCGCGTTCTTCGCGTCCACCTTGGCGAGCGCCTTCCAGAGGAAGGCGGCGTCGGCGCAGTAGAGGCCGGCGTTCACCTCGCGCACCGCCCGCTCGGCGTCGCTCGCGTCCTTCTCCTCCACGATGCGCGCGGGGCGGCCGCGCTCGTCGCGCAGCACCCGCCCGTAGCCGCGCGGCTCGTCGAGCGTCATGGCGCCGAGGGCGAGCGCCGCCCGGGCGCGGCCGCGGGCCTGCACCACCTGGCGCAGCGTCGAGGCCTGGAGGAGCGGCGTGTCGCCGGAGAGGATGGCGATGGGGCCGGTGACGCCGCGCAGCGCCTTCCTGGCGGCGAGCACCGCGTGGGCCGTCCCCTTCTGCTCGGCCTGGACGGCGAAGCGGAGCGGCGCGCCGGGCAGGGCGGCGCGCAGGGCCGCCTCCACCGCCTCGGCCTGGTGGCCCACCACCACCACCACGGGCGAGGCGCCCGCCTCGAGGGCGCGGGTGATCGGGTACCAGGCGAGCGGCTTGCCGCCCACCTCGTGGAGCACCTTCGCCGTCGCGGACTTCATCCGGGTCCCCTTGCCGGCCGCGAGGACCACCGCGGCGAGCGGGGCGCGCTTCGTCGTGCGTGCCATATGGCGCGCGAGTCTCCGCGAAGCGGGGCGCCCGAGCAAGCGCGGCGCGAGGGCGGAGGGCGCCGGACCCGCGGTGCGCGCCGCCGCCTCCGACCTCCGGGGGATCCCTGCTACCCTGAGGGCGTGATCCCCGAGGCCAGGCTCGAGGCGGTGGGGCGGGCGCTGGCCCGCGCCGTCGGCCTCTCGCTCGCCTCCGGCCTGGCGGTGGCGCTCCGCGACGCCGTCGAGGCGGCCGCCGCCGAGCTGGGCGTCCGCGCCGCCGAGCTCTGCGCCCGCGTCGAGGCCGAGGACGGGCCGGCGACGCTGGTCCTCGCCGAGCACGCGGTGGTGGCCGAGACCTCCTTCTGGCGCCACCCGGAGGCGCTGCAGGTGCTGGCGGCCCACCTCGCCGAGCGGCCCGGGCCGCTCTCGCTCTGGTCGGCCGGCTGCGCCACCGGCGAGGAGCCCTACAGCCTGGCCATCGCCCTCGCCGAGGCCGGGCGGGTGGGGCGCGGCGACCGGATCCTGGCGACCGACCTCTCGGCGCGGGCCCTCGAGCGGGGCCGGGCCGGCCTCTTCCGCGCCCGGGCGCTGCGGCGGCTGCCGCGAGCGCTCGCCGGCCGCTGGTTCCAGGCCTCCGACCGCGGGGCGCGGGTGGACGAGGGGATCGCCCGGCTCGTCACCTTCGAGCGGCACAACCTGCTGGCGCCGCCGCCCCCGGGGCCGTTCGACGCCGTCCTCTGCCGCAACGTCCTCATCTACTTCGAGCCGGCCGAGGCGGCCGCGGCGCTCGGGCGGCTCGTCGAGCCGCTCGCGCCGGGCGGCCTCCTGGTGCTCGGCCCGGTGGAGCTGCCGCTCGCCTCCGGGCTCGGCCTCGAGTGGATCGAGGCGGGCGGGGCGACGCTGCTGCGCCGGCCGGGGTGACGGCGGTCAGAGCGTGAGGACCACGCCGCCCGCGCCGACCTTGACGGCGCGGCTCGCCCAGGCGAGCCAGCCGGAGTCCGGGAAGAGCCAGCGGGCCACGTCGAGCGCCGCGGCGCCGAGCACGAGCGAGTTGACCAGGTGGCGGGGCGCGCCCGTCTCGCGGTAGGCGGTGCGCAGGTCGCCCTCGGGCGGCTCGGTCCCGAGCCAGTTGGCGGCCACGTAGGCCACCGAGGTGAGCGTGTTGAAGGCGAGGAGCCCGGTGCGGAACGGCGCCTCCTCGGCCCGCAGCCGCGGCGTCGTGGTGAGGAGCACCTCGTCCTCGAGGTGCTGGCACTGGAGGCCGGCCGAGACGATGGTCCAGAGCCCGGCGCGGCCCGGGCCGAACGGCGCGCCGTCGCGCCGCAGGCAGCGGTCGCCGCTGCAGGCGATGCCGGGCGAGATGGCGAAGAACGGGACGGCGCCGGCGAAGGTGACCGGCTCGAGGCGCGGCTGGTTGCCGAGCGCCTCGTTGGCGAGGAGGTGGCAGCCCTCGTGCGCCGCGAAGCCGGCGGCGAACCCGGCGGCGAAGTGGAGGCCGGCGAGCGGCGAGGGCTCGGCGGGCGGGGCGGCGGGCTCGAGGCCGGGCGGCGGCTCCCCGGCCGACGCGGCGGGCGCGGGCACGGCGGCGAGGAGCGCGGCAGCGACCGCGGCGAAGGTCACTCGACGACCTTCGCCTCCCGCACGAAGTACTCGGTGTCGCCGAAGCAGCTCGTCGGCAGGCCGACGTGCTGGTCGTAGGTGAGGGCCACGCGCTTGCCGAGCGACCGGTTGATCTTCTCGGCCATGGCGTCGGAGCGGACCGAGAAGTGGAACTTCTCCGGCACGGCGCCCGGCATGGTGACCATGGCGAGCTCGCCCTCCCACGTCTTGCAGACCCAGCCCTTCTTGGAGAACTTCTGGACGTAGCCGACCCGCTCGCCCTCGGAGTAGGTCCAGGAGAGCGCACCCCAGGTGTACAGGGCGACCCCGGCCACGACGGCGACGAGGACGGCGACGAGCGAGAGGAGGATCTTTCCGGAGGGTGTCGGGCGCACGGCGGAAGGAAAGCACGAACCGCGCCCCGCGTCGACGCCACCGCGGGGATGGTAGCGTTCCCAGGTGCTCTTCGACGCCCTCCTCCACGGGGCCGCGCTGCGCGCCTCCGACGTCGAGGCGCTCCGCTTCTTCGGCGTGGGCGGCGCCCTCGTGCCCTCGGGCGACGACTTCCACCCGGCCACGGCGGCGGCGCTCCGGGAGCACTGGCTCGCCACCGCGGCGGCGGTGCGGGCGCTGCGGCGGCGCGGCCTGCCGGCCTGGGCGGCGCTCGGCGTCCACCCGCGGCGCATCCCGCGGCGCGGCCTGGAGGAGCGGCTGGCCGAGCTGCCCGAGTGGCTCGGCCGGCCCGAGGTGGCGGCCATCGGCCCGGCCGGCCTGGAGGCGGGCGGCCCGCTCGAGGAGGAGGTCTTCCTGGCCCAGGCGGCGCTGGCGGCCGAGCTGCGCCTGCCGCTCCTCGTGCGCACCGCCTGGCGCGAGCGCGAGCGGCAGGTGCGCCGCCTGCTCGCGCTCCTCGCCGAGACCGAGGTGGAGCCGGCGCGCGTGGCGGTGCTCCACGCCGACGCCCGGACGCTGCCCATCATCCGGGCGCGCGGCCACCGCGCCCTCGTCACCATGCCGGGGCGGCAGGGGGTGGACGAGGCGGCGAAGCTGGTGGCGCGCCACGGCGCCGAGGGGATCATCCTCGGCTCGGAGGCGGGCGAGGGGGTCGGCGATCCGCTCGCCCTGCCGCGCGTGGCCGACCGGCTGGCGCGGGCCGGCCTCTCGGTGGCGGTCATCCGCCGCGTCGCGCTCGGGAACGCGCTCGCCTGGCTCGGGGTCGAGCCCGAGGCGCTGCGCTGACGCAAGCGGGGGCGCGGCGTCAGCCGTTCACGTCCACCACCACCCGGCCGCGCACCTTGCCGTCGAGCAGCGCCGCCGCGGTCGGGATGGCCTCGGCGAGCGGGACGGTGCGCGTCAGGCGCGCCAGCTTCGCCGGGTCGAGGTCGCGGGCGAGCCGCGCCCAGGCCTCGCGCCGCAGCGGCGCCGGCGCCATGACGCTGTCGATGCCGTAGAGCGTGACGCCGCGCAGGATGAAGGGGGCGACCGTGGCCGGGAAGTCCATGCCCTGCGCCAGGCCGCAGGCGGTGACCGCGCCGCGGTAGCGGGTCTGGGCGCAGGCGTTGGCGAGCGTGTGGCTGCCGACCGAGTCGACCACGCCGGCCCAGCGCTCCTTGCCGAGCGGCTTGCCCGGGGCGGAGAGGGTGGCCCGGTCGATCACCTCGGCCGCGCCCAGCTCGGCGAGGTAGCCGGCCTCCGAGGTGCGGCCGGTCGAGGCGACCACGCGGTGGCCGAGCTTGGAGAGGAGCGCCACGGCCACGCCGCCCACGCCGCCGCCGGCGCCGGTGACGAGCACCTCGCCATCGCCGGGCGTGAGGCCGTGCCGCTCGAGCGCGAGGACGCAGAGCATGGCGGTGAAGCCGGCGGTGCCGATGGCCATCGCCTGCGCCGTCGAGAAGCTCGGCGGCAGCGGCACGAGCCAGCCGCCCGGCACGCGCGCCCGCTGCGCGAGGCCGCCGAAGTGCGACTCGCCCGCCCCCTGGCCGTTCAGCACCACCCGGTCGCCCGGCCTCCAGGCCGGGTCGCGGCTCTGCTCGACGACGCCGGCGAGGTCGATGCCCGCCACCATGGGGAACTTGCGCACCACCGGCCCCTTGCCGGTGATGGCGAGGGCGTCCTTGTAGTTGAGGGTCGAGTGCTCGACCTTCACGGTGACGTCCCCCTCCGGCAGCCGCGCGTCGTCGAGGTCGGCGAGCGACGCCCGGGTGCCGTCGGCGGTCTTCTCGATGAGGATGGCCTTGAACATGGGGCGCCTCGCGCGGGTGGGGGACCCCGAACTGTTCGCGCAGCGGGGCGGGGCGCGCAAGGGTGCTTCTTGGGGGCGCCCGCTTCCGGCGGCGGCGCGGCCGGAGTAGACGGTGGGCATGTCCGGCACCCGAGGGCTCGGACACCCGTACTTCTCCGGTCGTCCGGCGCCGTGGCTGGTGGCGCACCGCGGCGGCGCGGCGCTCGCGCCCGAGAACACGCTGGCCGCCTTCCGCAGGGCGGCCGCGCTCGGGGCCGACGCCATCGAGACCGACGCGCGGCTGACGCGCGACGGCCAGGTGGTGCTGTTCCACGACGGCGACACCGCCCGGCTCACGGGGGTGCCCGGCACCGTCGAGGCGCGGACGCTCGCCGAGGTGGCGCGGCTCGACGCCGGGTGGGCCTTCGCGGCGGGCGGCCGCACCTTCCCGTTCCGCGGCTGCGGCGTGGGCATGCCGACGCTGGCGGAGGCGCTGGAGGCCTTCCCCGGGATGCGCTTCAACGTGGAGGCCAAGACGGACGACCCGGCGCTCGCCGAGGCGCTGGCGCGGGTGGTGCGCGGCGCCGGGCGCGAGGCGAGCGTGTGCGTCGGCTCGGCCCTGGCGGCGCAGGCGGCGCGGCTCCGGGCGCTCCTCCCCGACGTCGCCGCCTTCCTCCCGGTCCACGCGGCCCGCTGCCACGTGCTCGCCGCCTGGCGCGGCGCGGACGGGTCGCGCTGCCCGGGCGGCTACGACCTCGCGGCGCTGCCGCACCGGTGGTTCGGGCTGCCCGTCGTGACGCGGCGCGTGCTGCGCCACTTCGCGGCGCTCGGCGTGCCGGTGCAGGCCTGGACCGTCGACCGCGAGCCCGAGATGCGGCGGCTCGTGGCCATCGGCGTGCACGGCGTCATGACCGACCGGCCGGACCTCCTGGCGCGCGTGCTCGGGAGGTGAGCGCCCGCTTCCACACCCCGCTCCGCCCGCCGCGCTTCTCGACCAGCTCCACCGCCTCGATGCGCATCCCCTTCTCGTACCGCTTCAGCATGTCGTAGACGGTGAGGCAGGCGGCGGTGACGGCCGCCAGCGCCTCCATCTCGACGCCGGTCCGGTCGACGGTGCGCACCGTGGCCACGGCGGTGACGCCGCGGCCGGTGACCCGCACGTCCATCTCGACGCCGGAGAGGGCGATGGGGTGGCAGAGCGGCACGAGGTCGGGCGTCTTCTTGGCCGCCATCACCCCGGCGATGCGGGCGGCGGCCAGCACGTCGCCCTTCTCCACCTCGCCGGCCGTGATGCGGGCGCGGGTGGCCTTCGACATGGTCACCGAGGCGCGCGCCACCGCCACCCGCTCGGTGGGGGGCTTCGCGCCCACGTCGATCATCTTCACGGTCGGCTCCGGATGGTGGCGGCGGCTCAGTGGCCGGCGAGGAAGCGCTCGGCGTCGATGGCCGCGACGCACCCGGTGCCGGCCGCCGAGATGGCCTGCCGGTAGCTCGGGTCGGCGACGTCGCCGCAGGCGAAGACGCCCGGCACGCTGGTGGCCGTGGTGGGCGACTTGACCGCCAGGTAGCCGACCTCGTTCATCTCGAGCTGCCCCTTGAAGAGGGCGGTGTTCGGCTCGTGGCCGATCCCCATGAAGAGCCCCTTCACCTCGAGGTGGCTCGTCGAGCCGTCGGCGGTCGACTTGAGCCGCAGCCCGGTCACGGCCTTGCCGTCGCCCAGCACCTCGTCGACCGTCTGGCCGAGGTGGAAGACGATCTTGGGGTTCTCGCGCGCCTTCCCCTGCATGATCTTGGAGGCGCGCAGCTCGCCGCGCCGGTGGATGAGGTGGACCTTGGTGGCGAACTTGGTGAGGAAGGTCGCCTCCTCGATGGCGGTGTCGCCGCCGCCCACCACCGCCACCTCGACGTTCTTGAAGAAGAAGCCGTCGCAGGTGGCGCAGGCCGAGACGCCGCGCCCCTGGTACGCCTTCTCCGAGGGGATGCAGAGCCACTTGGCGCTGGCGCCGGTCGCCAGGATGAGCGCGTCGGCGGTGTACTCCTCGCCGTCGCTCCAGACGCGGAACGGCCGCTTCGAGAGGTCGACCTTGGTCGCCTCGGCCGCCACGAAGCGGGTGCCGAACCGCTCGGCCTGCTTCTTCATGTTCTCCATCAGCTCCGGCCCGAGCAGCCCGTCGGGGAAGCCGGGGAAGTTCTCCACGTCGGAGGTGATGGTGAGCTGCCCGCCCGGCTGCATCCCCTCGAGCAGCAGGGGCGAGAGGTTGGCGCGCGCGGCGTAGATGGCGGCCGTGTAGCCGGCCGGACCGCTGCCGAGGATGAGGAGCTTCTCGTGCTGGGCCATGGTGTGTCCTTCGAGGGCGTTCGGATGACCGGAGGTTGTAGCGGCTTGGAGCCGCCGTGTCACCGTGAAGGTTCGCCGCGTCCGGCACCTCTGCTATCGTCCCTTTCCGCCATGGATCCCAAGGCCTTGCGCGCCTGCCCGCTCTTCCAGACGCTCTCCTCGGAGCAGCTCGCCAAGGTGGCCGCCATCGCCCGGCCGCGGCGGCTCGACGGCGGCCAGCCGGTCTTTCGCGAGGGGGACGCCGGCGCCGAGATGTACGTGGTGGTCTCGGGCCGCGTCCGGATCTCGAAGCGCGTGCCCGGGGTCGGCGAGGAGGCGCTCACCATCCTCGACGCCGGCGCCTACTTCGGCGAGATGGCGATGATCGACGAGGCGCCGCGCAGCGCCGACGCCATCGCCCACGTCCCCTGCGAGCTGGCGGTGCTGCAGCGCGACGACCTCGACCAGCTGATGTTCGTCGACAAGGACGTGGCCTACGTCCTGCTCTGGACCTTCGTGCGGACGCTCTCGGCCCGGCTGCGCGAGACCAACGACAAGATCCAGGGCTTCTTCGCCATGACCGGGCCGTTCCGGTAGCCAACGTTCCCTGACCCCCGCGCGGGGCGCCCGGGCCGGTGCGCCCTCGAAGGGCGGCGCGGCGCGGGTTGCGCGCCCGGCCCGCCGCCGCCATGAGGGCCGGGGTGCCCTCGGTCACCTTCACCGCCACGC
>DASTGK010000106.1:0-5860 GCA_035719085.1 Anaeromyxobacteraceae bacterium | reverse complement strand
GCCGAGCTGGCGGCGGCGCGGGCGGCGGCGCTGCGCGACGGCGAGCGGATGGCGGGGCTGGAGGCCGAGGTGGCGCGGCTCGCGCCCATGGAGCCGGTGGCGGCCGAGGTGGTGAGGCTGCGCAAGGAGCTGCCGGGGCTGAAGGAGCTGGTGCAGCAGCGGACGCAGGCGGCCGAGGCGGCCTCGCGCTCGGCCCAGGCGGCCGCCAACGAGCGGGCCAAGCTGGCCGAGCGGCTCTCCATCGAGACGGGGCAGCTCCAGTCGGCGGCGCAGCGGCTGGAGGGGGAGCTGGCCCAGGCGCGGCGGCGGCTCGGCGACCTCGAGGCGGCGCTGGAGAAGGGGCGCGCCGAGCGGGAGCACGAGCGGGCGGCGGCCGAGGCGCAGCTCGCCGAGGTGAAGCGCTCGGCCGAGGCGCACCTGGCGCAGCTCCGCCAGGCGGCCGAGGCCCAGCTCGGGCAGGCGCGCCAGGCGGTGGAGCAGGCGCGGAGCGGCGCGGCCACGGCGGTCGAGTCGGAGAAGCGCCACGTCGCCGAGGTGCAGCGCGTCCGCCAGACGCTCGCCGACCTGGAGCGCCACCTCGAGGTGCGGGCCCGCACCGAGCTGCAGCTGAAGCGGCGCATCCAGGAGCTGGAGACGGCCGCGGCCAGGGCGGCGGCGGCGCCGATCGTCCGCGGCGCCCCGGCGGCCGAGCTCGCGCCGCTGCAGGCGCGGGTGGCGGCGCTCGAGGGCGAGCTCGAGGACCTGCGCGGCGAGAACGACTTCCTGAACGGCGAGGTCGCCCGCTACACGCAGAAGAACAAGGACCTGCAGGCCCGGGTCGACGGGAAGCGGTAGGCGAGGCTGGCCCGCACGCGGGGTGCGTCGGACCGCCCGGCCCCCGCGGTCCATCCCGAGTCTCGCCGACAATCTTCGAGGGGCTCCACGAGACCTCTGCCCCTTCACGCCCGGTCTGGTAGGCAGGGCGCGAGCGCACGATCGGTGCGCTCGTACCAGGGAGGGGGCCATGAGTGGACCAGTCAGGCTCGCGCTGGCGGTCGCCTGCGCGTTCGCAGTCCAGGCAGCTCGGGCGGATCAGTTCTTCGTGGAGCCGGCGATCCCGCTCCCCGGCGTGGCTGAGGCCGTCGCCTTCGACGGGACCGGCTTCATGGCCGCGTGGGGCTGCGGGACCGCCATCTGCGGGGCCCGCGTCACGGCGACGGGCGGCGCCGTCGAGGCGCACACGCTCGTGACCACGGTCGGGACGCCGTCCCACGTCCGGCTCGCCTCGGACGGCTCGCAGCTCCTGGTGGTCTGGGCGGAGACGCGAGATCGGCCCGACATCTACGCGGCCCGCGTCACGCCCGACAGCCAGGCCCTCGATCCGGGCGGCTTCGTGGTGTCGCGCGATCTCGTCTCGCCGGGTGGGGGATTCCAGCGAACCGGCCGCAGCGCGCCCGAGGTCGCCTTCGACGGCTCCACCTTCACCGTGGCCTGGCTCGAGAGGATCGGCCACGGCGGCGTCATGGTCTTCACGGCCCGCGTGACGGGCGCCGGCGAGCTCCTCGACCCCGCTGGCGTCTACTACTGGGGACCGGTCGATTCAGGCCCCGTCGGGCTCGCGCTGGACGGTGCCGCCGTCGCCCTCGCGGCGTCGGATGGTCGGTACCTCCTGAGCTTGGTGAGCTGCCTGGGCTGGACGATCTGGCCGAGCGGCGTGTACTCCTCGCCCGACGTGAGCGTCGGCGCGTCGTCGGTGCTGGTCGTCTTCGACGTCCACCTCACGTGGGCTCACCCCTACGCGGAGGGCGTCTTCGGCCACTTCGTCGGGGCGCCAACGGCGAGCCTGCTCCACCTCGCCCCCGCCGCCGGAGCGCCGCTCACCGCCTGGGACGGCGCGGAGCACCTCGTCGTCTGGACCGATGCCGAGGGGGTGGTGGGGCTGCGCGTCTCGCCCTCCGCGGGCTTCGCGGAGACCTACGAGCTCTGCGACCCGCCGTTCGGATGCGTCTCCTTCCCCATGCCCACGGCCATCGCCCCCGGCGCCGCGACGGCGCTCGCCTCCAACGGCCGCGGCGTGTCGCTCGTCACCATCGCGGACGCGGGCTATCTGCTCGTGACGGACGCCGGCCTGGCGCTGGCGGATGCGCTCGAGGCCGCCACCGCCCTCGTCGACGCGCTCGACCCCGCGGCCCTCAAGAACGCCAACCAGCAGCGCGCGCTCGGCAACAAGGTCGCGTCGATCGGCCGCCTCGTCGCGGCGGGCCAGTCCGCCGACGCCCTCCTCGAGGTCACGCGCGCCCTCGGCAAGACGGACGGGTGCGCGCTCGCGTTGAGCCCCGACGCCGACGACTGGATCCGGACGTGCGAGGCCCAGCGCGGGCTCTACGCCACCTTGAGCTGGATCCGCGAGCTCCTCGAGCACGCGCCGTAGAGCCGCGGGCCTCCCTGCAATGCCCTCCTCCCTCTCCCCCACCGGGGCTCATGCTTCATCACATCAGGTTGGGGCCCGACTCGATGGCTCCCGCCGTGCCACGACGGGTCCCAACCGCGAGCGTCCACCACAGAGCGGCGGAGAGGCGGCAGCGAGGAGGGTTGGCAGGCAGGCCGCCGCGCGGTTCGTCGGCGGCGTCGACGTGCGACCGTCGCATGGGAGGCGGCGCCGCCCGTTCGTGACGCCTCAGCGTGATCGGTTCACGGGCAGCAGCTTTCGCTGGGAGAAGTACTTTCACGGTCGAGCTCCTCCTTGAAGGCGGCGTCGACGGTCACCCGCAGCGACCAGGTGTCGGCCGCCACCGGGCGGACGGTGGGGCGCGCCGGCGCGGTGGGCGCCGAGACGGGCGCCGGCCCGACAGCCGGGGCCGGAGCCAGGGCAAGGGTCGGGGTCGGGTCCAGCGTCGGGGTCGGGGTCGGGATCGCGGGCGGGGTCGCGGTCGACGCCTCATGCCGCTCAGGCAGCCGGCGCACGCCGTCCCTGGGCGCGCTGCGAGGCCGGAGCGAGACGACGAGCTCTTCCACCTCGGCCTTCGTCTTGTACGCGGCGCGGGCGACGAGCAGCGCGAGAGCGATGGCGGGCATGGCGTGCACCTCCGGTGTCATCCACCATGGGTAACACGCCGTTTCGAGCCCTCCGGGGAGGCCCCTGCCCGCCCCGCCAGCGCGTCCGCGCGGCCAGGGTGCCGTGCCCGGCCTGGCCCTCGCGTGCGTGGGCTCCGCGGCCCGCTGCGCGCTCACAAGGGCCATCCACGCCGCGCGCAGAGCGCGGAAGCCCATCCGCGAGCAGAGTGCGTCAAGCGGAATTTCCGCTCCTTTCACTCCCAGTTGGGTACGCGAAGGCGCGCCTCGGCGGCCATCACGGGCGCAAGCCCGGGAGGCCCCTTGCGGGTGAAACAACTGCCTCTGGCGGCAGTGACACATTGCCGCGGCGCCCCCGCGGCGGCCCACCTGCACCTCGTCGCGCTGCGACCCGTGGTCCTGCCGGGCGTGCCGCGCGTCGACTTGTAGGCCGATCACGCCGGGGCGCCTCGAACACGGCGGCCCCGCCTCCCTGGCGACGGCCGCCCCGCGGCGACGTCGACCAACGCCGCCGCGCTCGCCCGCCAGCCACGCCCCCTCGCTGCCGCCTCTCCGCCCCCCCCCGGCGAGCGCTTGGGCTCGAGTAGCCGGCCGTGAGCCGGTACTGGGGCCGGGCGGTGGCGCAACGATGTGACGAGTCCTGAGGGGCCGGGGTGAGGGGGCGCCGAGCGTATTTCCGGCGTCCGCGCCCGCGCGCCGCACGCCCTTTCGGCCCTCGGTCGCTTTCCCGATGCCGGGCTCGGTCGCCCGCCGCGCGGCGGCCGAGGACTCATACCTCGCGCCCTGGGGAGTCGGCCCAATACCGGCGGTCGACGGATAGGAACAGGATGTCATCAGAGAGCGCGGACGAGGGCGCTCGCCAGACAGGGAGGACGATCATGGCGACCTACAACGGCAGCTCGAGCGTGCGCGGCGGCTACTACCTCTCCACCCGGACCTGGACCGTCGAGGTCGTCGGCAACGAGGGCGGCACCCTGCCCGGCCCGGCCACGACCAGGTATCTGAGCGTCCCCTTCCCGCTCCTCTTCCTGGTGGTCCCGGTGATCGGGCTCGCCTTCCTCATCTTCCTCCCCTTCATCGGCTTCGCGCTCTTCGCGAACGCCATCGCCCGGCGGCTCACCGGCCACGTCGCCAAGGAGGCGACCAAGCTCGCCGCCACCGTGGCGCCCGACGCGGCCACCGGCGCGGCCTACATGACCGGCGAGAAGGGCGAGGAGAAGCCGGCCGAGAAGGTGTCGCCTGAGCTGGAGAAGCTGGAGAAGGAGATCGAGGAGAAGCGCTCGTAACGGGCGCTGGGCTGGGGGTCACGCGCCGGGGATCCGGCGCGGACACGAGGCCGGGGACCGACAGAGGTCCTCGGCCTTCGTCCGTTCCGGCGCGGACGTTACGCCGTCGCCGCCCGCCGCCTGGAGAGCGCCCAGGCGGCGAGGCCGATGGCCAGCGCCACGGCGATGGCCACGAGCCGCTCCTGGATCTCGCCGGGGCTGCAGGGGTGGGTCTCGCACCAGCGCAGGCCGCGCAGGAAGAGCCAGCCGGAGGCGGCCACGTAGACGAGCGCCGCCCCCACCGCCACGGTCGAGGGGCGCGGCGTCCGCCCCCGCGCCCGCGCCACCACCAGGCCGAGCGCGGTGAGCGCCGCGAAGAGGACCAGCACCGCGCCCACCTGGGCGAGCGTCGTCTGCAGCCGCTGCAGGAGGACGATGGCGAGCGCCAGGGCCCCCTGGAGGAGCACCGCGGCGGGTGGCGGGTGGTCGCCCTTTCCGGCGAGCGCGCGCGGGAGGAAGCCGTCCCGCGCCATGGCCGCGTAGACGCGCGGGCCGAGGAAGATCATGGCGCTCATCGAGGAGAGGAAGACGATGACGGTCGCGCCCGACCAGACGGCGCTCGCCCCGGGCCCGACCAGGCGGCTCATCACCGCGTGGCCGAGCGTCACGTTGCCGCTCGTCACCGCGGAGAAGGCGAGCTGCGGGTCGAGGTTGGCGACGAAGACCCAGTTGACCACCAGGTAGAGGGCCGAGACGAGCAGCGCGCCGACCGCCATGGCGCGCGGCACCGTCCGCTCGGGCGCCTCGAACTCCTCGGAGGCGTAGACCGCGGCGTTCCAGCCGGAGAAGGCGAAGGCGATGAAGAGCTGGTTGAAGGCGAAGGCCTCGAGCGGGAAGGCGTCGCCCCCCTGCGGCGGGGTCCAGGTGGGCCAGGCGCGCGCGCCGAGCAGGAGGCCGGCCCCGACGAAGCTCGCCAGGATGAGCGCCTTCACCAGGATGAGCGCGTTCTGCGTCCGGAAGGAGGTGCGGAAGCCGAAGGCGTGGAAGAGCGTGAGCAGCACCACCGCGCCGGCGGCGAACCAGCGGGGCTCGATCCCGGGGACGACCTCGGCCGCGAAGGCGCCGGCCGAGAGCGCGCCGGCGGCGACGGGGGCCGAGAAGCCGACGAGCAGCGAGGCCCAGCCGGCCAGGTAGCCGGCGGCTGGGTGGAGCAGCTCCGAGAGGTAGCGGTACTCGCCGCCGGAGCGGGGCACGAGCCGGGCCACCGCGCCGTAGGCGGCCGCGCCGCACAGCGCCATGAGGGCGCCGACCGCCCAGGTGAGCAGGATGGGGCCGGGGCCCATGCTCTGGGCCATGAAGCCGGCGGAGACGAAGACGCCGGTGCCGATCATGTTGGCGGCGACGAGGCCGACGCCGGAGGCGAGCTTGAGCTTGGGGGCGGTGGAGGCAGGAGGCACGGCGGCATGGTACATGAGGCCGATGCACGCCGCCCTCCGTCCGTTGGCCCTCCTCGCCCTCCCCGCCCTGGCGCTGGCGCAGGCCCC
>DASTGK010000105.1:0-10466 GCA_035719085.1 Anaeromyxobacteraceae bacterium | reverse complement strand
GCCTGGCCGCGCTCGATGACCTTCGTTCCTCTCCCTCTCCCCCACCGGGGGAGAGGGCCGGGGTGAGGGGGCGTTAACCTGGCGTGCTCGCCAGGGCGACGGCTCGCGCGCCGTCCTACGAGCACGGACCCATCACCCGCCGTGGCGGAGGTAACGTGACGCCATGACTCCCGTCGCTGCCGCGCTCGGCGTGCTCCTCTCCGCGACACGGATCCATGGGGCGGTACCTCCCACTTGCCAACGGACCTGCGCCGCGGTCGCGCAGACCGCAGAGGGGTGCGACACGGACCGACCGGCGTCGTGCGACGCCTTCGTTGCCGCGTACGAGCGCCTGGTGCGGGACCACTCCTGCGTGTCGCCCGGGTTCGCCGAGTGCCAGGGGGGGCCATGGGAATTCACCACCCGAGCCCTCACGCGCCTGCAGGCGCTCGCAATCGGGGAGGGCAGGGCCGCCCAGGCCCCGCGCGTGCTGCGCCTGCGAGCGATGCGCGCGCTCGGCCATCCCTGTACAGCCGCAGCGCTCGACGAGGAGCTCATGCGGAGCTGGGGCGACGTGGTCTCCCATGCCGCCATGCTTGCCGCAGAAGGCGTGCTCACGGGCCTCGAAGCGCTGAAGGCCGAACGCGCGCGGGCGCCGCGCGCCGAGGCGCGCGCGTCGAGCACGCTCGCCGCTTACGGAAGCATCACGTACGAGGCGAAGAACGTGCTGGACGGCTCGCTCGAGACCGCATGGTGCGAGGGAAAGGCGGGCTCCGGCGTCGACGAGTGGATCGAGGTCTCGATCGATCCCGCCGCGCCACCCCTTCATCACATCACCGTCTTGCCGGGATACGCGAAGACGACCGAGGCGTTCCGCCGGAACGATCGACCCATCGCGTTGCGTGTGGCTCCGTGCGATGCGCCGGACGCAGGGGTCGTGTGGGACCCGCGCAGCTCGCCCGACCAGGAGCCGCCGTGGGACGCTCGCCCTTCGCCGGTTCGGCTCAGCTTCGAGCCCCGCACCCGCGCGCGCTGTGTTCGCGTCACCATCCTCGCGGTGGTGCCTTCGGCCGAAGCGGATGCCTGCATCACGGAGATCGTGCCGGTCGTATCCTCTGGGAAGCCGGGGAGTTGTCCCGTCGCGGCCGGCAGGTGAGACGCGCCGACCGTTCGGGCTCGGGGTGGCGCTCGCTTGACGGATCCCGCGCGGAGCCCTATAACCCCGCGTCCTTGCGGCAGAAGGCACGCCGCGGGGAGCTCGCCCGGTGAGGTAGCTCAGTCGGCTAGAGCGAGGGTCTCATAATCCCTAGGTCGGGAGTTCGATTCTCCCCCTCACCACTCAATCACCCAGCAAGAGCGGCACCTTCCGTGGTCGGCCTGAAGCCGTCCGGGAGGTGCCTTTGTCGTCTCCCCGCCGTCTCCCACGGCACGAGGTGGCGCGGCCGCGCACCGGCAGCCCGCCGGCGCTCCGATTCGACCTGACCGCCAACGGGCCCGCCGCTTGCGATGCGGGCGGGTGCGGACCATGTCGCCGCACCGGTCGAGGTCTGGTTCTTCGAGCACGTCGCCCGCGTCGAGGCCGAGGACCGGGCCCGCCGCAGCCTCGAGCGCCGCCTCGGTCGCAGCCGCCGTGCTGGCCGGCCACTCCGACCTCTTCACGACGGCCGCCCAGCTCCTCCTCGACCTCGGCGCCCAGGAGTCGGCTCGCGCTCTCGACCAGAGGCTGCGCCACTACTGCAACCGCACCGGCCTGCTGGTCATCGACGAGATCGACGCGGGCTGCGTGGTCCTCTGCAGGCGGTCCGTCTCGTAGCCCTGACCCTGGAGCCCGCGCACGATGGAGGCGTAGAGATCCGCATCCATCGTGGGAGTGCGGCTCAGGATCCACAGGTAGTCGCGGCCGGGATGGCCCACCACGGCGTACTCGTAGTCGGCGCCGAGCTCGACGATCCAGTAGTCGCCCCAGAACGGCCTGAAGAAGCTCACCTCGAGCTTCGCGTTGGTCGTGGGGTCTGCGACGCGCGCACGCCCCCTCGCCACCTTCTCAGGACCGTCGGGGGAGCCCTCGCAGCAACGGTTGACGACGTCGATCTGCCCGTCGTCCCGCAGCGTGTAGGTCGCGGTGGTGGCCGTGCATCCGCGCTGGAAGCGCTGAGGAAAGCTCGCGATCTCGAACCACGTCCCCGCGTAGCGCGCGAGGTCGACATGGGGGACGGTCTGGAGCTTCGGCAGGTGGAGTCGCGCCGTGGTCGTGCTCGCGCAGCCGGCGCCAAGGAGACAGAGCAGCATCGATGACCGTGCCTTCACCGCACCCTCCGTAGCAGTCGCCCGGGAACTCGAGGCGTCTTGGAAGAAGTATGTATCCGACTCATCGGGAGTGGACGACTTCTGGCTGGGCGGCCCACGTGCTCTTCGTCGAACGCGCGCTCGATCGGATCTTCGACTTCCGGCGAGAAGCGATCATGCGACGGTTCGGCCCCGAGGCCCCCGTGCCCTTCGCGCCGCTCACGCCGCCCCCGGCCCCGTGAGGCGCTCCCGCTCGGCGGCCGCCCAGCGGTGGAACGGCTCGAGGGCCCGGAACCGCACCCCCGTCCGCGGTCGATCCGGCCAGGCGCCGTCTCCGCCCAGCACCAGGGACACGCCGGCCGCGCGGGACATGCGTCCCAGCGCCTCGGCCTGCCGGCGCAGGTCGAGCGCGTTCGAGGACGCCAGCGAGGCCGAGACCGCGAGCAGGCGGACCCCGTTCGCGAGCGCCGGGCGCAGCGCCGCGACGGGCGTCTGGCGCCCGGCCCACAAGGTCGCCCAGCCCGCCTCGCGGAGCACGATCTCGACGAGGGCGAGCCCGAGGGTGTGATCGTCGCCCTCGGCGCACGCGAGCAGGGCCCGCGGCGCATCCGACGCGAGCGGGATGCCCTCGCCGACGCGGGCGAGGGCGCGCGCGAGCCGCTCGGACGCGAGGTGCTCCTCGACGACGGTGACCGCGCCCGAGCGCCAGAGCTCGCCGACGGCCGCGAGCGCCTCGCCGGCCCGCGTCGCCACCCGGTGCCACGCCCCGGACCTCGCCCGCTCGTCGAGGAGGAAGGCCTCGAGCGCGCGCGGGTCGCCAGGCGCGAGGAGCGCGCCGACCCAGGGCTCCGGCGGGGCGGCGACGGCGCCGCCGCGGGATCGCAGGAACGCATCGACGTCGCCCCGCCGGAAGCGGCGGTGCCCGCCCGCGGTGCGGACGCATGGAAGGAGCCCTTCGTCGGTCCAGCGCTTCACCGCGGTCGGTCCGACCCCGGCCAGGCGCGCCACCTCGCGCATCGCCATGAAATCGTCCATTTCGTCTTGCTCCTCAGGATCGCCCGTTCGAAGCGACCCACCCGATGTCATCTAGCTAGACCGTTTACTGCGCGCCAGGCAGGGACGCCACGGCTTAACCCATCCGGAACTCGACAACTCGGCCTAATCGTCTCTAGACCTCCTGCATGTTCGGAATCGCCATGGCGGAACGCGGCCTCCTCCCCGACCCCCTCGTCCGCGCCGGGATCCGCAGGCTCCTTCGCGATCGCCTGGCGACCGAGTCCGCTCGCGCTGCCGACCTGGACGCCGCGCTCGCTCGGTTCGTGCACGAGATGGCACGGAGCGAGGTGGCGCCCGTCCCTCACCTCGCCAACCGGCAGCACTACGAGGTGCCGGCGGAGTTCTTCGAGATCGTGCTCGGACGCCACGTGAAGTACAGCTCCGCCCTGTGGGAGTCCGGCACGGCGTCGCTCGACGAGGCCGAGGCCGCGATGCTCGCCGTCACCTGCGAGCGAGCCCGCCTCGAGGATGGCCAGCGAATCCTCGACCTCGGGTGCGGCTGGGGAAGCTTCTCCCTGTTCGCGGCCGAGCGCCACCCGGGCGCCCGCGTCACGGCGGTCTCGAACTCGGCCTCGCAGGGCGCCTTCATCCGCGCCCGGGCCGCGGCGCGGGACCTGCGGAACGTCGAGGTCGTCACCGCCGACATGAACCGGTTCGCGCCGTCGGACCGCTTCGACCGGGTGGTCTCGGTCGAGATGTTCGAGCACATGCGCAACTGGCCCGCGCTCCTGCGGCGCGTGCGCGGCTGGCTCGAGCCCTCGGGCCGGCTCTTCGTCCACGTCTTCGCGCACCGGCGCTTCGCCTATCCCTTCGAGGTGGACGGCGACGGCGACTGGATGGCGCGGAACTTCTTCACCGGCGGCATCATGCCCTCGCACGACCTCCTCGGCCGCCTGGCCGGACCGTTCGAGGTCGAGGCGCGCTGGCTCGTCCCCGGGACGCACTACCAGCGCACGGCGGAGGCCTGGCTCGAGCGGCTCGACGCGGGCTGGCCGCGCGCCGTCGAGGCCCTGGCGCGCGTCCTGCCGCGCAGCGAGGCGGAGCGGCAGGCGCGGCGCTGGCGCATCTTCTTCCTCGCCTGCGCCGAGCTCTTCGGCTTCGCCGGCGGCGAGGAGTGGGTGGTCTCGCACCACCGGCTCGCGCCGGTCCCGGAGGTCCGCGCATGAAGATCGCCGTCGTCGGCTCGGGCGTCTCGGGGCTCGTCTGCGCGCACCTCCTCGCGCCGAGGCACGACGTCGTCCTCTTCGAGGCCGACGATCGCGTCGGCGGCCATGTCCACACCGTGGACGTGGACGGGCCCGACGGGCGGACGGCGGTCGACACCGGCTTCATCGTCTTCAACCGGAAGACCTACCCGGGGTTCGTGCGGCTCCTCGACCGGCTCGGCGTCGGCTCCCAGGAGAGCGACATGAGCTTCAGCGTCCGCAGCGAGCGCCGCGACCTCGAGTACGCCGGCGGCGGCCTCGCGACGCTCTACGCACAGCGGAGGAACCTCCTCTCCCCCCGCTTCCATCGCATGGTGCTCGACGTGCTCCGCTTCTACCGCGAGGCGCGCGCGCTCCTCGCCGAGGGTCCGGAGGTCGAGCTCGTCGCCTGGCTGCGCGAGCGCGGCTACTCCCAGGCCTTCGTCGAGGACCACCTCCTGCCGATGGTGGGCGCGGTCTGGTCCTCGAGCCGCGACGGGGCGCGCGGGTTCCCGGCGCGGTTCCTGGCGCGCTTCTTCGACAACCACGGCTTCCTCGCGGTGAAGGATCGTCCCCCGTGGCTCACCGTGCGCGGCGGGTCGCGCGCCTACGTGCGGGCGATCCTGGACGGCTTCCGCGGCGAGGTCCGCACCCGCTCCCCGGTGCGCGCCATCCGCCGCGAGGACGACGCCGTCGTGATCCGCGCGGGGGACGGCGCGGTCGAGCGGTTCGATCACGCCATCGTCGCCTGCCACGCCGACCAGGCGCTCCGCATGCTGGAGGACCCGTCGCCGGCGGAGGACCGGCTCCTCTCGTCCTTCCCCTACCGGGCGAATGACGTCCTCCTCCACGACGACGCGGCGGTCATGCCCCGCCTGCGGCGCACCTGGTCCTCCTGGAACTACCACCTCGACGACGAGGGCCGCCGCGGCGCCTCCGTCACCTACTGGATGAACCGCCTGCAGCGGCTCCCCGCCGCGCGCCAGTACTTCGTCACCCTCAACCGCGCCGAGGCGGTGCGCTCGGATCGCGTCCTGCGCCGGCTCGTCTACGAGCACCCGGTGGTCACCGCGGGCGGCGTCGGGGCCCAGGCACGCCACGAGGAGCTCGTCGACCACCGCCGCACCTCCTACTGCGGCGCTTACTGGCGCAACGGGTTCCACGAGGACGGCGTCGTGTCGGCGCAGCGGGTGTGCCGCCGGTTCGGGGTGGAGCTGTGACCCGCGAGAGCGCCATCTACGAGGGGACCCTCACCCACGCCCGGCACGGCCCGCGCGCCCACGCCTTCGCCTACGACGTGTACCTCCTGTACCTCGATCTCGACGAGCTGCCCGAGCTGCTGGCCGGCCCGGGACCGCTCCGCGCCGGGCGCTTCGGCCTCCTCTCCTTCCACCGCCCCGACTACCTCGGAGGCGCCGCCGATCTCGCCGCCGCGGCGCGCGCGTGGGTGACCGCGGCGCTCGGGTTCACGCCGCGCGGCCCGGTGCGGCTCCTCACGCACGCGCGCTCGCTCGGCTACGTCTTCAACCCGGTGAGCTTCTACTACTGCTTCGCGGAGGACGGCCGCACGCTCGAGGCGGTCGTCGCGGAGATCACCAACACGCCCTGGGGCGAGCGCCACGCCTACGTCGTGCGCGCGACCGCCGGAGGAGCCTGGGCAGAGCTCGCCAAGGGCTTCCACGTCTCGCCCTTCTTCGGGATGGAACAGACCTACCGCTGGCGGCTCGAGGTCCCCGGCGAGCGGCTCGCGGTCGAGATGCGGAACGAGGAAGGCGCACGCGAGGTGTTTCGCGCGCGGCTCGCGCTGCACCGCCGGCCGTGGAGCGCCGCCGCGCTGTGGCGGGCGGCCCTTCTGCAGCCGCTCATGGCCTGGAAGGTCCACGCCGCCATCTACTGGCAGGCGCTCCGGCTCTGGACGAAGCGCGTGCCGTTCCACCCGCACCCGGCGAAGTCCGCGGCCCTGGCCGCGAGGAGGTCCTGACCATGCAGCTCGACGAATCGACCGTTGCGCTCTCTCCCCCGTGGCCCCGCCGCTCCCTCTGGCGCGGCGCGGTGCTCGGACGGCTCTCGCGGATCCGCAGCGGCACGCTCCTCGTCGAGGACCGCGACGGCGCCGCGCAGCTCGGCCGCCCCGCGGCAGACGGGCTCTCGGCGCGCATCGCCGTGCGCGATCCGCGGTTCTGGCGCCGGGCCGCGCTGGGCGGCTCGGTCGGGGCGGGCGAGTCCTACGCCGACGGGGACTGGGAGACCGACGACCTCACCGCGGTGGTGCGGGTCCTCGCCCGCAACCAGGACGCGCTCGCGGGCCTGGAGCGCGGCCTCGCCTGGATCCGGCGGCCCGCCGACGCCGCCTTCGCCGCGCTCCGGCGGAACACGCGGGCCGGCAGCCGCCGCAACATCGCCGACCACTACGACCTCGGGAACGACTTCTTCGCCCTGATGCTGGACCCGACGCTCACCTACTCGAGCGCCGTGTTCGATCCGCCGGAGGCCACGCTGGAGGAGGCGAGCCTGCGCAAGCTCGACCTCATGAGCGCCCGGCTCGAGCTGCGCCCCGGCGACCACCTCCTCGAGATCGGGACGGGGTGGGGCTCGATGGCCCTGCACGCGGCATCCCGCTACGGCTGCCGCGTCACCACCACCACCATCTCGCGGGCCCAGTGGGAGCTCGCGCGGGAGCGGGTGGCGCGCGCGGGCCTCGCGGACCGCGTCACGGTGCTCCTCTCCGACTACCGCGACCTCTCGGGCCGGTACGACGAGATCGTGTCGATCGAGATGATCGAGGCCATCGGCGCCGAGCAGTACCGCACCTTCTTCCGGAGGTGCGCCGAGCTCCTCGCGCCGGGCGGGCGCCTCGCCATCCAGGCCATCACCATGGCCGACCGCCACTACGAGCGGGCGCGGCGCGAGGTGGACTTCATCAAGCGCCACGTCTTCCCGGGGAGCTGCATCCCCTCCATCACGGCCCTCCTCACCGCCGCGACGCGTTCGAGCGACCTGCGCCTGCGACAACTCGAGGACTACGGCCTGCACTACGCCCGCACGCTCGCGACCTGGCGGGAGAACCTGGAGTCGCGCCGCGCCCAGCTCGAGCGGATCACCGACGAGCGCTTCCGCCGGCTCTGGCGCTTCTACCTCTGCTACTGCGAGGGCGGCTTCCACGAGCGCCACGTGAGCGTCGTCCAGATGCTCTTCGCGCGCGGCGCAGAGGGGTGAGCCATGCGCCGGACCTGGAACGAGCTCAAGGCGTGCCTCGCGCCGACCGACCCGGACCGGATCGACCTCCTCCTGTCCGCGCCCTTCCTGGCGATCCACCTCTCGATCGCCGCCGTCCCCTGGCTCGGGTTCGGGACGCGCGAGGCCGCGATGGCCGCCGCGACCTACGTCGCGGGGATGTTCTTCGTGACCGCGGGGTACCACCGCTACTTCTCGCACCGGGCGTTCCGCGCGAGCCGGATCGTGCAGCTCCTCCTGGCCGTCGGCGCCCAGTGCACCGTGCAGCGCGGCGTGCTGTGGTGGGCGGGGCACCACCGCGAGCACCACCGCTTCTCCGACGGCCCGCGCGATCCGCACGCGGCGTCGCGCGGCCTCGCCTGGAGCCACGCGGGCTGGTTCCTCTCGAACCGCCACGAGGATGCCCCGCTCGACCGCGTGCGCGATCTCGCGCGCTACCCCGAGCTCGTCTGGCTCGAGCGGTGGTACTGGGTCCCGCCGCTCGCGCTCGGGCTCGCGACCGCCGCGGCGGGCGGGCTGCGGCTCGCGGTCGGGGGGTACCTGCTGGGCGTGGTCGCGCTCTGGCACGCCACCTTCACCATCAACTCGCTCGCGCACCGCTGGGGCACTCGCCCGTACCCGACCGGCGACGGCAGCCGCAACAACGCCCTCCTCGCGCTCCTCACCTTCGGCGAGGGCTGGCACAACAACCACCACCACGCGCCGTCGTCGGCGCGGCAGGGATTCCGCTGGTGGCAGCTCGACCTGACCTGGCTCGCGCTCTCGCTCCTCGAGCGGGTCGGCGTCGTCCGCGATCTCCGCCCCGGTCCGCTCGACCGGCGCGCCCGGCCCGCGGGCCCGACGCGCCCGGCGGTGGCGGCCGTCGCGGCCCTGGTCCTCGCCGCGGTGCCGCGCCCGGCGCACGGGGGGGCCGAGCGGCTCGAGCGCTTCACCGGCACGGCCCGCGGCCGCGGCGGGGCCGTGCTCTACCGCGAGGAGCACGAGGCGCGCGTCGCCGGCGACCGCCTCCTCTCGGCGGTGACCGTCTACGTCGCGCCCACAGGGCGCCCCATCGCCACCCTGCGGACGGAGTTCGCGGCCGATCCCTTCGCCCCGGCGTACGTCTTCGAGGACCTGCGGAGGGGGGACGCCGAGTCCGTGGCGCGCAGTCCGGAGGGGCTCGTCCTCCGCGCCGGGAAGCGATCGCGGACCCTCTCGCTCGCGCCCGACGGGACCCGCCGCGTCGCCGCGGGACAGGGCCTCGACCGGCTCGTGCGGGCCAGGCTCGACGACCTCGCGCGGGGCGAGTCGCTGGACCTGTCCTACGTCATCCCGTCCCGGTTCGACGCCTACGACCTGCGGGTGCGCGCCGTCGACGCGGGGCGCTCGCTCGAGCCGGTGCGCGTGCGCGTCGAGTTCTCGTCCTGGATCCTTCGCCTCCTCGCGCCCACCCTCGAGATCGACTACGACCGCTCCACGCGGCGGCTGCTGCGCTACCGCGGACCGTCGAACCTCTCGGACGATCGCGGCGAGAACCCCGAGGTCGAGATCAGCTACGCCTACCCCGCGGAAGACGGCGCGGGCTCCGGGGAGCTCCATGGCTCGCGCTGATCGGCTCGGCGCGGCGTGCGGCGCGGTCGGGATCGCCGGGAACGTCCTCGGCGTCGTCTTCCTGCGCGACGTCCCGGGCGCGTACCGCCCGGGATCGATCGACGCCTGGGCGACGGGATCCCTGGCGCATCCCGCCGCGACCGTGGCCAGCGCCGCGGCGTTCACCTTCGGCCTCCTCGCCCTCGCCGGCTGGGCCCTGGCGCTCCGGTCGCGGACGCGCGGTCCGCTCGCCCGCGCCGGGGCGGCCCCGATGGTGGCGGGGGCGCTCTCCAACGCCATCGGGACGGTCGCGCCGGCCGTCCTCGTCCTGCACGTCGCACCGGGCTGCGCCGGCGAGGCCTGCCTCCCGGCCGCCCGCGCCCTCCTCGGCACGACGCTCGCGCTCGACGCGCTCTTCAACGCGCTCTTCGGCGCGGGGCTCGTGCTGGCCGCGCTGGCGCTGGGACGGGCCGAGCGGCGCCCGGTCCTGGCTGCGCTCGGTGTCGCCGCCGGGCTCGCCTCGCTGCCGGTCTCGCTCCAGGTCGCCTCCGACGCCGCCGCCGCCTGGCTCGCGGTGGCGGCTCCGCTCTGGCTCGCGTTCGTGGCGGCGACGAGCGTGCTCCTGGCCCGCCGCGGGGCGCATCGCCGTCACGGCGGCACGCAGACGGGAGGCGCCCATGCGGCGGTGGCTCGGTCCAGCTGACGCGCTGTTGCAGCAGGCCACCTGGTGGACGGCGGTGCTCTGCGCCGCCCGCGGAAGTACGGCGCTGGCGGCGCTCGCGGGCGCGGCGGCGATCGCGGCGCACCTCCTCGCGCGCCCCGGCGAGCGGGTCCGCCTCGTACGCGTGCTCGTCGCCGCGGCCGCGTACGGTTTCGCCACGGACACGCTGCTCGCGGCCTCGGGGCTCGTCGCGTTCGCGGGCGCCGGGCCGGTGAGCCCCCCGTGGATGGTCGGGCTGTGGGCCGCCTTCGGCGCCGGGCTGACCGCGTCGCTGGCCGGCGTGTCGCGCTGGCCCGTGCCGGCCCTTCTCGCCGCCGCGGCCGCGGCGGGTCCGCTCGCGCACCGCGCCGGCGCGGCGCGCGGGGCGATCTGGGGACGACGCGTTCGGGCGCCTCGGGCGGGGCGTGTTTCGGGCGGGCCTGCCGGACCTCGTCCGC
>DASTGK010000104.1:0-2159 GCA_035719085.1 Anaeromyxobacteraceae bacterium | reverse complement strand
GCTTCGCCGTGTCGGCCCACCAGCCGCTCGCCGAGGCCTTCCGCACCGGCCGGAGCATCTACCTCGACGACGCCGACGAGGCGCGGCGGCGCTACCCGGACCTCGCCGCGACGCACGGCCCGGCGGCCCTCGGCCTGGCTGCCCTGCCGCTCGAGGTGGAGGGGCGCACCACCGGCGCGCTCGGCATCGCCTTCCGCCCGGGGCGCGCGCTCGACGACGACGACCGCGCCCACCTCGCCTGGCTGGCGACCAAGTTCGCCCAGGCGCTGGAGCGGGCCCGGCTCTACGAGTCGGAGCGGGCGGCCCGCGAGCGACTGGAGCGGCTCCAGGCGGTGACCGCCGCCTCCTCGGCCGCGCTCACCCCGGGCGAGGTGGCCACCGCGGTCGTCGACGAGGGGCTGCGCCACCTCGGCGCCACCGCCGTCGGCCTCTTCCTCGCGGAGGAGGGCGGGCTCCGCATGATCCACGGCGAGGGGCTGCCGGGCGACGCCCAGGCGAGCTACGCCGTCGTCCCGCTCGACGCCGACGTGCCCGCGGCCGAGGCGGCCCGGACCCGCCAGCCGGTGCTGCTCGGCACGCGCGCCGCGTGCGAGGCGCGCTTCCCGGGCCTGGCCGGCCTGCGCGAGCGGCTCGGCCAGCAGGCGGTGGCCAGCCTGCCGCTCCTCGTGAAGGACGAGCTGGTGGGCGTGCTCGGCTTCGGCTTCCCGCAGCCGCGCCGCTTCGGCGCCGACGACCTGGCCTACTTCGGCGCGCTCGCCAGCCAGTGCGCCCAGGCGCTGGCCCGCGCCCGCAGCTACGAGGCGGAGCGGCGGGCGCGCCAGGAGGCGGTGCAGGTGGGCCGGCTGCAGGAGCAGCTCATGGCGGTGGTGGGCCACGACCTGCGCACGCCGCTCGCCGCCATCGGCGCCGGCGCCGCCGTGATGTTCAGGCGGGGCGGCCTGCCGCCGGAGCAGGCCACCTCGCTCGCCCGCATCGCCTCGAGCGCGGCGCGCATGGGGGCGATGATCCGCGACCTGCTCGACTTCACCCGGGCGCGCCAGGGGCTCGGCGTGGTGCTCCACCGCGAGCCGGTGCGCCTGGCCGAGGTGGCCCGCCGCGCGGTGCTGGAGCTGCAGGAGGTCCACCCATCGGCGCGCCTCGAGCTCGCGGCGGTCGGCGACGACCGGCTCGACGGCGACCCGGGCCGGCTGGCCCAGGTGGTGGCCAACCTGGCCGGCAACGCCCTGCAGCACGGCGCCGGCTCGTCGGTGCGGCTCGAGGTGGCCGGCCGCGCCGACGCCATCGTCCTCTCGGTCCACAACGACGGGCCGCCCATCCCGCCCGAGGTGCTGCCGCAGATCTTCGAGCCCTTCCGCCGCGGTCCCGGCGGCGCGCCGGCCGAGTCGGGCAGCATCGGCCTCGGCCTCTTCATCGTGCGCGAGATCGTGACCGCCCACGGCGGCGCGGTGGAGGTCCGCTCCGAGGCCGGGGCGGGGACCACCTTCACGGCGCGTTTCCCGCGGGGCGGGGGGGCGTAGCGCCGCGCCGTCCTTGCCCCGGCTGCCTCGTCGACGCGGCTCGCTCTTCCTGGGGCTCACGCCGAACGAGCTGCTCTCGCGCATCGCCACCCCGGCCCCCCCCGAGGACGCACCCCGGCGCTGCGCGCGCTGGAGGCGCCGGCGTACACCTGCGCACCCGCTGTCCCCGGCGCGCGGCATTGAGGAGCCGCACCCGACCTGTCAGGTTCGACCCGGACCGCCGGTGTGATTCGCGCGCCGCCGCCGGTCCCGGCGTGCCGGCAGTGCGGGCGTGCCGCCGCCCCCTCCCCGGCGGACGCGTCGCGCGCACCCGAGGATCCGCATGCGCCACCCCCTCCCGCTGCGCCGTGCCTCGCTGCTCGCGCTCGCCCTCCTCGCGCTCTCGACCGCGTGCGGCGGAGCCGGCGCGGGAGGGGGCGGCGGCTGGTACTACCACTGGAGCTGCAACGGCGACCCGGAGTGCCTGATCACCAACCCGACGGGCGCGCCGTCCGGGACGGTCGGTCCGGAGCCGGGCGGCTGCGGCTCGCTCATGACCTTCGGGTCGCACTTCTGGGGCATCCCTCCGGCGACCCAGTCCTGCGACCAGTCGCCGAACACCCCGCTGCCGCCGCTGACGTACGTGAGCGTGGATCCCTCGAC
>DASTGK010000103.1:0-15367 GCA_035719085.1 Anaeromyxobacteraceae bacterium | reverse complement strand
GGCGGCTCCGGCGCCGCCGGGCTGGCGCGCCACACCGCCGGCGGCCTGCTCCACACCGGCGCGGTGCTGGCGACGCTCGCGCTCCTCGGCGCGCTCTCGCGCCGCGCGGCGCTGGCGCCGACCGTCCGCGCCGCCGCCCTGGTGACGCTGGTGGCGGTCGATCTGGCCGCCGCCTCCTCCTCGGCCTACGTCCTCACGCCCGGCGCCGCCGCGCACCCGCCTTCGCCCTTCGCCGAGCGGCTGCGCGCCGAGCCGGGCCTGCACCGGGTGGTGTCGCCGTTCGACATCCCGGGCCTGGGCGCCGAGGCGCTGCGCCCCTTCGAGCGCGAGGCGCGCGGCGGCGCCGCCACCCTCCACTCCGGGTGGAACGTGGACCACCGCATCGGCAACTTCGAGCCCTACACCGGGATGATCCCGGCGCGGCTGATGCGCTTCAGGCTGCGCACCGGCTGGATGCACCAGCACCCGCAGGTCGGGATGTGGGGCGTGGACCTGGCGGTCGTCCCCGCCGACGACCCCGATCCCGGTCGCATGAACCTCGGACCGCCCCACGACGTGGTGGCGCGCGACGAGGAGCAGCGGCAGCTGCTGGTCCGCATCCCGCACCGGCCGCGCGCCTACCTGGCCGCCGAGCCGTTCGCGGTCGACCGGCGCGGCGCCATGGAGTTCGTCCTCGACCCGGCCTCGGTGACCACGGAGCGCACGGCGCTGGAGGGGCCGGTGCCGGCGGGGCTGTCGCCGCCAGCCGGCGAGGTCGAGCTGCGCCGCGACGACCGCGAGCGCGTGGAGCTGGGCGCGACCACCGATCGGCGCGCGCTCCTCGTGCTGAACGACATGTACGCCTCGGGCTGGACGGCGGAGGTGGACGGCGCTCCGGCCTCGATCTGGCCCGCCAACTACCTGGCGCGCGGCGTCTGGCTCGAGCCTGGCCGCCACCGCGTCGTCTTCACCTACCGGACGCCGGGCCTCGCGGTGGGGGTGGCGATCGGGTGTGCCCTCGCCCTGGCCCTCGGCCTCTGGGCGCTGGCGGAGCGGCGCCGGCCCGAGCCGCCGGCGCCGCTGTGAAGCGGTTTCAGGAATGTGAAAACGATGCATGTGGGGCCGTCTGCGACCCGGCCGCACCACGCCGCAACCGTCCGGAACCAGGGACGGTTCCAGGCCCGCACCCCGGCCCGGCCGCGCCCGGGCCTTGCACGTCGCAGCGCCGGGAGGATCACGTGCCACGAACAGCCCGCCGGAGCGCTGGCTTCACCCTCATCGAGTTGGCGCTGGTGGTCGGGATCATCGGCATCCTCGCCACCCTGGCCTGGGCCGCCTCGCGCGCCATGACGCGCAACGCCCGGCTCGACGGCAACCTGGAAGAGATCGCGCTCGCCTACGGCGGCCAGCGGTTCGAGGCCGTGGACCAGCAACAGGACCGCGTGGTGGTCTTCGTGGACGGCGTCGCCGGCAAGCGCGGCCCTTCGGTCTTCGTCCTCGCCGGGCCGACCGCGGCCTGGAAGCTCTCGGCCTTCGATCGCAGCACGCCGGGCGCCGAGACCGTGGGCTTCGAGGAGATCGACCTGTCCGACCAGCTCCAGCTGCTCCCGGCGGTGGCCCCGACCACGCCGCGGCCGTTCCCCAAGACCGTCACCTTCTTCGACCCGAAGATGAAGACCACCTGCGGCGGCGCCACGTGCTTCGCCGTCCGCTACCTCGCCGACGGCTCGGTCCGCGGCGAGGCCGCCGACGGGACCGACGCCGGCCTCGACGGGTTCGGCTTCGTGGTCGGCACGGACCTCGACGGCCAGTCGAGCGCCGCCAAGCGGCGCGCCATCCTCGTCGGCTTCCCCACGGGCATCACCAAGAGCTACGTGCCATGACCCCTCGCGCCTCGAAGCGCCGGCTCGCCTCCGGCCTCTCGCTCATCGAGATGATGGTCGCCCTCTCCATCCTGCTCGTGGGGCTGGTCGGCCTCATGCGGATGCAGGTGATGGGCATGTACGCCAACCAGGCGAGCCGGGCCCACACCATGGCGGTCCAGCTGGCGAACGAGCTGGCCGGCGCCCTGCAGCGCCTCCCGTGGGAGAGCGCGCTCGTCCAGCCGAGCGCCACCGCGGCCACCACGCCCCCGGCGGTCTTCGGCAAGCTGCTCGACGGCACGTCGCTCCCCACCTCCGGCTTCGTGGCCTGGTCCGACGCCTCGCACGCCGCGACCCTCCCCAGCGTCCGGACCGACGCCCAGCTCGCCGAGTTCGACCCGGACGGCACGCCGGTCTACGCGCGGCGTTGGACGGTCTGGGGCTACGCCGCGCCCGGCGGCACGCTCGGCGGCAAGGTCATCGCGGTCTCGGTGGTCTTCCACGAGCGCGGCAGCGCCATCCCCTACGAGGTGGTGGTCTACGCGCAGCAGGGCAACCCCGGCGCGGCCTTCGCCAACGCCGCCGCCTACCAGTGAGCGCCATGGCCCGGACCGCACGCGGCTTCACCCTGCTCGAGCTGCTCGTCGCCATGGCCATCTCGGCCATCGTCCTCACGTCGGTGGTCTTGGTGGGGAACTCCCAGGTCCGCGCCTACGCCCAGGGGGCGCGGCAGCGCGTGGCGCAGGCGCAGGGGCGCGGCGCGCTCCTCTACCTCGAGGAGCAGGTGGCGCGCGCCGGCTTCGGCGTGGAGCCGGCCTTCGCCTTCGACTTCAACCGCTACCTCGGCGGCCCCTGCCCCGCCGAGATGGCCCCCTGCACCGCCCGCGACTCGGTGGGCAACTCGGACGAGCTGGTCTTCTACGCCCGCAACCCGAGCTACTGGGTCCCGGGCGACGGCAACGCCGCCGACCCGAGCGGCAACGCCTGGCCCATCACCGCCACCAGCGCCACCAGCGTCACGGTGCGGGCGCGCAAGGGCGACGTCTTCCGCATGGGCCAGGTGGTGCTGGAGGTCTGTCGCGGCGCCACCTTCTACGCCTACGCCACGGTGGCCAAGAACCTCCAGGTGGCGGCCGCCGGCTCGGTGGACGTCGAGCTCCAACCCGCCGTCGCCACCGACCCGTTCAACCGGCCGGACCTGGCGGTGCCGCCGGCGACGGGGGCCTCCTGCTTCAGCGGGGGGCTGGCGCGGCTCTTCCTCATCGACCGCTTCCGCTTCCACGTCCGCCCCGAGACGGTGGACGGCAACGTCATCCCGTACCTGGTGCTCGACCAGGGCGTGGACCGGAACCTCGACGGCGCCGTGAACGCCGACGACGAGCTGCTCGTCGCCGAGGGGGTGGAGAGCCTCCAGGTCGGCTACGTCATGGCCAACTCGTCGCTCCCCACGCCGGTCCTCGGGAGCGCCAACGCCATCAAGCCCGCGGTGGCTCCGGACGGCGACATCCGCTACGCCCCGGCGACGGCCGGGTCGTCCACCACGCCCGACGAGCTGACCCTCACCGCCTTCCCCGGCGCCGCCCCGGCCTTCGGCGAGTCGGTCTACGCACCGAGCAGCTGGGTCGGCCTCACGGTGGGGCCGCCGCCGTCGCCGCAGCGGCTCACCGACCACCAGGCCAACATCGTCGGCGTCCGGATCGCGCTCGTCACCCGATCGGCCGCCACCGACCTGCAGTCGCCCGGCGACACCTTCCGGCCGCTCAACCAGACGTCCGACCCGGCCTGGGTGACGGCCCGTCAGATCGACGGGCGCGACGGCTACCAGCGCGCCCTCTTCACCAGCACCGTGCTGCTGCCCGACATGACGGTCGGCGGCCTCACCTACTTCTGAGCCGAAGGAGCCTCCGCGTGTCCCCCGCCAAAGTGCCGTCCCCGCGAGGCAGCGTCCTCCTCGTCGCCATGATCCTGCTCACGGTCCTCACCGTCGTCGGCGTGGCCGCCGTCTCGGCCTCGACCCGTGAGCGGGCGGCGGCCGGCGCCAAGTCGCGCCACGACCGGCTCCTCGCCTGCGCCCGCGCCGCCCAGGCCAAGATCTGGGCCGAGGTGGCCATGCAGGGACCGGGCTACCTGACCGGCACGAGCCCCATCACCGCCATCACGCTGCCGGACGGCACGCAGCTCGCCGCCCCGTCGCACTACGACACGCTGGTCGACGGCACCGCCGAGGCCCGCAGCGTGACGCTGGTCATCGGCGGCGGCGCCAACGGCGGCAGCCTGCCGGCCACCGCCAACCTGAGCAACCAGGGCGTCGTGGCCAACCCCGTCGGCCAGGTGAACCGGGTGACGGCGCGCTGCATCGACTCCTTCGGCCATCCCTTCGAGGTCGAGCTGGCCGTCCGCTTCGCCTTCTGAGACTCCGCCATGACCAAGGTCCACCGCACCCTGCTCCTCGCCGCCGTCACCGCCGCCGCCACGGCCGGCGTCGGCTACGCCGCCACCTGCACCTTCGCCGCCGCCGAGGGGCTGCTCGCCGGCTCCTTCACCGACAGCGTCCTCAACCCGCCCAAGGCGGAGGACGTCGACTTCTTCACGGCGCAGGGCGGCGTGCCCAACATCATGCTGGTGCTCGACAGCTCCGCGAAGATGGTCCGGAGCGCGCCGAGCCCGAACGGCCTCGGCACGCCACTGACGGCCGGCATCGTCGGCTGCGGCCTCGATCCCGTGTCCGCGGCCGACGTCGCCACGGTGGTCGCGCCGGCGGTCTCCGCCGTCACCACGCTCAACGGGCGCGCCTGGGGGACGGCCTGCGGCGCGACGCTCACCTCGGGCAAGCTCGGCACGGCCTATGACCCCACCGTGGACTACGCCCACGAGGCGAGCGCCTGCCCGAAGTGGGTGAACCCCAACCCCGTGGCCGGCTCCGACGGCTGGGACCCGGACTGGTACTGCGGGTCGGGCAACACCGCCTCGAGCGCCAACCTCGCCTGCAGCGGCCAGAACAAGGTCAACTACTTCGATCGGAACCTGGTGCTCCACGACACCATGGCCACCGCGACCGGCAGCTACGGCGGCGCGTACGACTCGGCCACGATGACCGGCGACGGCTGGAGCGGCGCCGCCGTCATGCCCCACCTGCACAACGCCAAGCCGGCCACCATCGCCGAGTTCTGCGGCGACCTGAAGACGAAGGCCGGCATGGCCGGCACGCAGGGGCTGCTCGACACGGCGGCCATCTGCGCCCAGTGCCTCACCACCAAGGGCTGGTTCTTCGACGGGCGCGTGGCGACCAACGCCACCGTCGATGACCTGACCGGCCAGTCGGTGCCGAGCCTCTGGTACACCGGCAACTACCTCAACTTCGCCCCGCCCAAGTTCCTCGTGGCCCGCAAGGTGCTCAAGGACACGGTCATGGGCTTCTCCAAGGTCCGCGCCGCCATCGCCCAGCTCGACTCCTCGGCGGCCGAGGGGGCCAAGATCGTCCAGGGCTTCAACCCGACCTGCGATCACCCGGACTCGAACTTCGACTCGAACCGGACCACGTACATGTCGCAGCTCGACACCATCTCGTTCGGCGGCGACGCGCCGCTGTCGCGGGCGCTCCTCGACGTGGGGCTCTACTACCACTCCACCACGCTGCCCTGGTTCGACAAGACGTGGGGCGCGCGCACCCCCTGGACCAGCGGCCAGGCGCCCGGCAGCAACGCCAACTCCTACGCCGTCTGCTACGCGTGCCAGACCTCGAGCGTCATCCTCATCACCGACGGGACGCCGACCAAGGCGGCCGAGGCCTGCTCGGGATCCACCACGCCGCTCCCGGCCGGATCCGCCGCGCTCTCCCAGGCCACGGCCGGCACCTACGCCGGGGCCACCACCACCGGCGTCCACCCCGACTGCACCTCCGGTGTCGGCGGCCCCTCCAAGACCGACTGCCCGTCGTGCTTCGCCTTCACGGGGACGGACGACTACCTCAACAACCTGACGCGGGTCGCCTGGTACGTGCACAACTTCGACCTGCGCCAGAACAGCGAGACCACCCGCGACTGCCAGTCGAACGGCGGCCGGCAGACCGTCGATCTCTACACCCTCAACTTCGGCAACGGCGCCAACGCCAAGGCCGACCAGCTGCTCGCGAACGCCGCCAAGGTGGGCGGCGGCCTCTTCGCCTCGGCCAGCAACGCCGACCAGATGCGCTCGGCGCTCACCGAGATGCTGCAGACCATCAACACCCGCTCCACCTCCTTCAGCGTCGCCACGCTCTCCACCCTGCAGTCGGAGGCCGGCCACTCGGTCATCGTCCCGCGCTTCGACCCCGCCAAGTCGGCCTTCTGGCGCGGCCACCTCTACCGCTTCGAGCTCTACTCCGAGTTCATCAACGGCTGCACGCCGGGCGGCAAGGGCGACCTCGACTGCGACGGCACCTGCGGCGGCGTCTTCCTGCAGGACTCCAAGGGCAACTTCATCCAGGAGGACGGCACCGGCGCCTTCAAGGTGAACGAGCCGAACCTCCCCTCCTGCGCCGAGTCGAAGTGCGGCGCCGGCTCGTGCGGGATCGCCGGCGGCGCCGACGCCACGCCCTGGTGGGACGCCGGCGGCGTCCTGGCCCAGCGCACCTGGTCCAGCCGCAAGGTCTACACGGCGGTCGACACCAACCTCGACGGGAAGATCGACGGGAACGACCGGACGATCCTGCTCGACACGAGCGACGCCACCATCGACCTGCTCATCCCCTACCTCAACCTGTCGGGGAGCACCGCCTGCACCGACCTGGCGGCCGGCGTCCGCGCCGCCGGCGACACCGCCACCGCCACGGCCATCGCGGCCGACGCCACGCTGCGGCTCTGCGCCAAGGAGTACGTGCGGTTCCTGCTCGGCGCCGACGTCTTCAACGCCATGAACCGGAGCGCGCCGCAGTACCCGCCCACCTCGTCGAGCGGCACGGTCGACCGCAGCCTGCTCCTCGACCGCGACTGGAAGCTGGGCGACATCTTCCACTCCTCGCCGGTGGTGGTCGACGCCCCCTCCCCGTCCGACGGCGTGCTCTGCCCGCGCGGCCTGGCGCGGCAGTGCATCACCTCGCTCTGGACCACGCCGACGCCGCAGGACATCACCACCGTCCCCACCCTCGCCAACGCCTACGACGGCTACTCGAAGAACGACCTGTACGTCCGGCGCCGCAAGATCATCCTGGTCGGCTCCAACGACGGCCTGCTCCACGCCTTCAACGGCGGCAAGTGGATCCCGAACCAGGACGACCCGCTGACCACCGGCATCGACGAGTCGAAGCCGCCCTTCAACGGGTACTACGAGCGGGCCAACTCCGGCGACGAGCTCTGGGCCTTCATGCCGCCCGATCAGCTCCCCAAGGTGCCGCTCCTGGCCGGCGGCTCCCACTACATCTACGTCGACGGCACGCCCATGGTCCGCGACGTCTGGGTGGACGGCTCGGCCAACGCCATCCACTCGGCCACCACGGCCGACGACAAGAAGCAGCCCTGGGAGTTCCACACCGTGGCGGTGATGCCGGAGCGGCGCGGCGGCGTGCACCACTTCGCGCTCGACATCACCGACGCCTCCTACCAGGCCACCGAGACGGCCTTCGCCGGGCCCAAGTTCCTCTGGATCTACCCGCAGCCGAGCGACCCGCGGATCCTCCAGGCGGGCGAGACCTACTCCGACTTCCTGCCCACGCCGCCGCCCATCGGCCCGGTGCGGGTGAAGGCCGACACCGCGACCGGGGCGCCCATCACCGGCGTGACCCCCTCCACCACCGACTCGACCGGCGCCACGGTCCCGTACCACGAGCGCTGGGTGGCCTTCCTGACGGGCGGCTTCGACCCGCAGTACCTGCGCGGCCAGGGCGTGCACATGGTCGACGTCTGGACCGGCAAGGAGCTCCTCGACTTCAGCCTGCCGACGAGCGGCTCGTCGGTCCCCGCGACCGACCCGCGCTGGCAGCTCAAGTTCCCGGTGCCGGCCACCGTGTCGATGGTGATGTGGGGCAAGGCGGCCAAGAACGTGGCCGCCGATCCCAACGAGGGCTTCTTCGACACCGCCACCTTCGGCGACGCCGGCGGGCAGCTCTGGGTGGTGCGGTTCAACGACCCGGGCGTGGTCGACTCCACCACCGGCAAGGTCGGCAACTGGTTCGGGGCCCGCGCCTTCCAGATGGGCGGCGTCGGGGCCCAGGCGATGTGCACCGCCGAGCCGTTCTTCTACATCGCCGCCAACGTGGCCATCACCTCCGACGGGACGCTGCGGACGCTGGCCGGCACCGGCGACCGCTACAACCTCATCGACACCAACGGCGGCCAGTGCGGGCCGGACAACATCCGCGCCTGCCAGCAGCTCGGCTGCCGCGTGACGCTGAGCTCCTCCGGCAACCGCGTCACCTCCGGCACCGCCGGCGACCGCCAGGCCTCGCTGGCGGCCACCGCCTGCGGCGGCCCGACCCTCACCGAGCCGGACATCGCCGCCTCCTCGACCTGCGGCCCCACCGGCAAGGTCAACGTGGCCATCGACGCCTGCCCCGGCACCACCACCACCACCACCAAGAACATCCAGCTCGGCTGCACCGGCGACGCGCGCGGCTACGGCTGCACGGCCCCGGTGGTGTCCACCGGCACCAACCTCACGGGCCTGTCCGGCGCCATCAGCCAGATCAACAAGTTCTTCTCCGTGCGGATCTTCGAGCTGACCGGCAAGCGCGGCCTCTTCTCGACCCTGGCCGGCGCCGCCGACTACGACTCGGCGCGCCTCACCGACTCGAGCCTGGTCCAGCTCGACGGCGCCGTCGCCGCCCCGACGGTGCTGGCCGACTCCAGCAGCGCCGGCTGGGCCCTCAACTTCAACCACGCCACGTCGGTGGTGATCGACGGCGTCAGCTACACCATCAACCGCGTGGACGAGCGGGTCTCCTCGACGGCGGCCGTGGCCGGCAGCTGCGTCTACTGGAACACGACCCAGACCACCACGGGGCTGGCCGCGGCCGGCAAGTGCGACGTCTCGCAGTGCAAGCAGGTCAACCGGCGCATCCACTACTTCTACGGCGCCGACGTCACCACCGGCGCGCCGTGCGGGCTCTTCGACTCGAGCGGCACGCCCATCCGCTCCACCGCGGCGGTGGCCCTCGTGCCCCCGGCCGCGCCGCAGTACACCGTCTTCATCAACCAGAAGGGGCAGGTGCAGGTGGGCATGACCTCGGTGAACACCGAGATGGGCGCCAAGAACACCTCGGCCGGCGCCGCGCTCGACCCGGCCACCATCCTCGAGTCGATCGACATGCCCCGGCGGCTCCACGACTGCCGCCACGCCGACCCGGCCGGCGCCGCGCCGAGTTGCAAGTAGCCGGACCCGCCTCCCCCCGGCCCGCCGGGGGGAGCGTGGGCCGTCAGTCGAGGCCGCCGATGCCGTACTTGGCGAGCCGGTAGCGCAGGGACCGGAAGGTGAGCGAGAGGAGGCGCGCCGCCTCGGTCTTGACGCCGCCGGTGCGCGCCAGCGCCCCCTCCAGGATCTGCCGCTCGATCTGGTCGAGGTGCGCCTGGAGATCGAGCCCGCCCTCGGGGAGCGACGCCGGCGCCGCCGGGGCCGGGGCGGTCCGGCCGCACATGCTCGACGGCAGCACCGACGGCTCGATGACCGCGCCGTCCGAGAGCGTCACCGCCCGCTCCACCAGGTTGGAGAGCTCGCGCACGTTGCCCGGGTAGTCCCAGGCGAGCAGGATCCGCTCCGCCTCGGCCGAGAGCCGCAGCCCGGGCCGCCCCTGCTCGGCGGCGAAGCGCGGCAGGAAGTGCTCGAGGAAGAGGGGGATGTCCTCGCGCCGCTCCCGCAGCGGCGGCAGCCGGAGCTGGATGACGTTGAGCCGGTAGTAGAGGTCCTCGCGGAACCGGCCCGCCTTCACGTCCTCGGCCAGGTCGCGGTTGGTGGCCGCCACGATGCGCGCCGCCACCGGGATGTCGCGGGTGCCGCCGACGCGGCGGATGCGCCGCTCCTGAAGCGCCCGCAGCAGCTTCACCTGCATGGGCGGCGGCAGGTCGCCCACCTCGTCGAGGAAGAGCGTGCCGGCGCCGGCCACCTCGAAGAGGCCGGTCCGCTGGTCGCTGGCGCCGGTGAAGCTCCCCCGCTCGTGGCCGAAGAGCTCCGACTCGATGAGCCCCTCCGGGATGGCGCCGCAGTTGATGGCGACGAAGGGCGCGTCGCTGCGGCCGCCGCGGGCGTGGATGGCCCGGGCCACCACCTCCTTGCCGGTGCCGCTCTCGCCGGTGACGAGGATGGTGGTGCGGGCCGGCGCCACCTTGTCGACGAGCTGGCGCACCTCCTCGACCGCCGCCGAGCGGCCGATGAGCTCGTGCGCCTTGGGGCCGCCCACGCGGTGGCGCAGCACCCGGTTCTCGGCCACCAGCGCCCGGTGCTCCAGCGCCTTCTCCACGACGAGCTGGAGCTCGTCCACCTTGAAGGGCTTGAGGACGTAGTCGTAGGCGCCGAGCTTCATCGCCTGGATGGCGTTCTCCGTGGTGGCGAAGGCGGTCACCATCACCACCTCGGTCGCCGGCGCGTCGGCCTTCACCGCCCGCAGCACGTCGAGGCCGGAGTCGCGCCCGAGCCGCAGGTCGGTGATCACCAGGTCGAGGTCGCCCCCGCCGAGCCGGGCCAGCGCCCGCCCGAGGTCGGCCGCGGTCGCCACCTCGTGACCCTGCTTGCGCAGCAGGATCTCGAGCAGCTCGCGCATCGACGGCTCGTCGTCGACCACCAGGATGGACGCCATGGGCCGATCCTACCCCGGCTCGGCGGCCGCCGGCGGCAGGCGCACCGTGAAGCGCGCCCCCTGGCCCGGGGACGAGGCGACCGCCACCGTGCCGCCGTGGGCGTCGACGATGCGGTGGACGGTGGCGAGCCCGAGCCCGGTCCCCTCCGGCTTGGTGGTGAAGAAGGGGGTGAAGAGCCGCTCCTGGTCGGCCGGCGCGATGCCGGGGCCGTCGTCCTCGACCGAGAGCTCGGCGCCCCCCTCCGGCGTGGGGGCGCAGGCCACCCGCACGGCGCCGCGGCGCGCGCCCGGCCCGCCGGCGGGCACGGCCTGGGCCGCGTTGAGGAGCAGGTTCCAGAGGACGCCGCGCAGCTGGCCGGCGTCGGCGCGCACCGGCGCGGGCGCCAGCCGGCGCGACACCTCCACGCCCGCGGCCGACGGGTCATGGGCGAAGGCGTCGAGCGTCTCCCCCGCCAGCTGCGCCAGGTCGACCGGCTCGCGGCGCGGCGGCGCCGGGCGGGCGAAGGCCAGGAACTCGGACACCAGCTGCGCCAGCCGGCTCCCCTCGCGCAGCACGATGTCGAGCAGCCGCCGGTCGTCCGCCGCGACCGCCGCCGCGCGCAGGAGCTCCACCGAGCCCATCATCGAGGCGAGCGGGTTGCGCAGCTCGTGGGCCAGGCCGGCCGCGAGCCGTCCCAGGTCGGCCAGCCGGTCGGTGCGCGCCACCCGCTCCTCCATGGCCCGCAGCGCCGTCAGGTCCTGGAAGATGACGGCGGTGCCGAGCGCCGCGCCCTCGGGAGAGAGGAGCGGGAAGGTGGAGTAGCCGAGGCGCAGCCGGGCGCCGGCCGGCGTGTCGAGGTCGGTCTCGCCGCGGGCCGTGCCGCCGTGGAAGGCGCCGAACCAGCGCCCGGCCGGGCGCCCCAGCACCTCGCGCAGCGAGAGGCCGGTCACCTGCTCGCCGGCCCGGTTGAGGAAGGTGACGCGGCCGGCGGCGTCGAGGGTGAGGAGCCCGCTCGTCACCGACTGCACGATCGACTCGTGCAGCGCGGTGATGGCGGCGAGGTCGCTCTCGCGCTCGGCCAGCCGCTCGCCGGTGCGCCGCAGCTGCTCGGCCAGGTAGCCGGCCAGGACGGCGGTGGCGGCGAAGGCGCCGGCGTGGACGAAGAGGAGGGGCCAGGGCAGGCCGGCGGTCCGCGGCGCGAGGAGGAGCTCCACCCCAAGGTAGGCGGCGAGGGCGGCGGCGAGCGCCGTCAGCGCGCCCTGCCGGTAGAGCAGGATGGCGCCGTTGACGATGCCGAGCGAGAACATGAAGACGAAGACGCTCTCGGCGAAGCCGGTGAGCGCCACCACCGCCGCGGCCGTGGCCACGTCGAAGGCCACCTGGGCGTAGGCGAGCGGCACGAGGGCGCGGCCCAGCCGCAGCCAGAAGGCCGAGGCGAGCGAGGCCAGGTAGGTGCCGATGACCAGCCCGTAGAGCGGGCCGGTGAACCCGCCGACGTCGTCGCCCCCCGCCTTCCAGCTCACCACGGCGGTGCCGCCGAGCAGCACCGTCACCGAGACGATGCGGAAGAAGGTGATCCAGACGAGCTTCCTGTGGAGGCCGGCGCCGGGCGCCGCCGCGCCGCCGGGGTCGGCCATGGGCTACTTGACGGCGCTCGCCATGGTGAAGATCGGCAGGTACATGGCGATCATGAAGTAGCCGACGGTGCCGCCGAGGAAGACCATCATGAGCGGCTCGATGGCGCTGGTGAGCGCGCCGACCGCCACGTCCACCTCGTCGTCGTAGAAGTCGGCGATCTTGCCGAGCATCTGGTCCATGGCGCCGGTCGCCTCGCCCACGCCGATCATCTGCACCACCATGGGCGGGAAGACCTTGGTCTCGGCGAGCGGACCAGCGATGTTCTTGCCCTCCGAGATCTTGGCGCGCACGTAGTAGATGGCCTTCTCGATGGTCTTGTTGCCGGCCGACTTGGCCACGATCTCGAGCGCGTCGAGGATGGGGACGCCGGAGGAGAGCATGGTGCCGAGGGTGCGGGTGAAACGGGCCACCGCCACCTTGCGCACCAGCGGGCCGAACATCGGCATCTTGAGCACGAAGTCGTGCCACTGCTCCTGGCCCTTGCCCTTCGAGACGTAGGCCTTGAAGGCGAAGAAGATCGCCGCGGGGACCCCGAGGAACAGGTACCAGCGGGAGCGGAACCCCTGGGAGAGCTCGACGAGGAACTGGGTCGGGGCCGGCAGCGAGCCGCCCATGTCCTTGAACATCTTCTCGAACGTCGGGACGACGAAGGCGATGAGGACGAGCACCACGCCGATGGCCACGGTGAGCACGATGGCCGGGTAGACCATGGCGCCCCGCACGCGCCGCACCAGCTTGTCGTTCTTCTCGATGTAGGCGCCGAGCCGCTGCAGGATGGTGTCGAGGATGCCGCCGATCTCGCCGGCCCGGACCAGCTGGACGAAGAGCTCGTCGAAGATCTTGGGGTGCTCCGAGAGGGCGTCGGCGAAGGTGGAGCCGGCCTCGACCTTGCCCTTCACCGTCATGAGGACCGAGCGGAAGGTGGCGTTGTCGGCCTGGGTGCCGATGATGTCGAGCGCCTGGACCAGGGGCAGGCCGGCGTCGATCATGACCGAGAACTGCCGGGTGAAGACGAGGATGTCCTTGGTGCCGACGCCGCCGCCGAACTTCGGCAGGCGCAGCTCCTTGGCCTTCTTCCGCACCTTGAGCGGCTCGATGCCCATCTGGCGCAGGCGGGCCTCGACGGCCCCCTGGTCCTGCGCCTCCATCTCGCCGGAGCGCTCCTCGCCCTGGCGGGTCTTGCCGGACCACTTCCAGACCGGCGCCCGCGGCACCGCGGCGGCGACGGGCTTGGTCTTCTGGGTGGCGGCTGCGGCCTGGGCCATGATCGCCTCGCTGGAAACCGGGCCCCGATCCTAGCGCGGGAGCGGGGGTGGGTCGAATCGTCGGCCGCTACCGGGCGGCCGGGTTGAAGGCGGGGCGCTGGGTCCCGCTCGCCAGCAGGTTCTTGAGCTCGTCCTGGTCGGAGGAGCGGCCGAGCGCCTCCTCCATGGTGATGAGCCGCCGGGAGAAGGCGGAGGCCAGGCTCTGGTTGAAGGTCTGCATGCCGAACTTGGCCTGGCCGACCTGCATCTGCGAGTAGACCTGGTGCACCTTGTCCTCGCGGATGAGGTTCCGGATGGCGGGGTTCGGCACCATCACCTCGACGATGAGGACGCGCCCGGGGCCGCCCGCCTTGGGCAGCAGGTTCTGGGTGAAGACGCCCTCCAGCACGAAGGAGAGCTGGGCGCGCACCTGCGGCTGCTGGTAGGGCGGGAAGACGTCGAGGATGCGGTTGATGGTCTGCACCGCGCTGTTGGTGTGGAGCGTGGCGAAGGCCAGGTGGCCGGTCTCGGAGATGACGAGCGCCGCCTCGACCGTCTCCAGGTCGCGCATCTCGCCGATGAGGACGACGTCGGGGTCCTGCCGCAGGATGTACTTGAGCGCCTTCTTGAACGACTGGGTGTCGGCGCCGACCTCGCGCTGGTTCACCAGGCAGTTCTTGTGCGGGTGCAGGTACTCGATGGGATCCTCGACCGTGAGGATGTGCTCGTGCCGGTCGGTGTTGATCTTGTCGATGATCGACGCCAGCGTCGTCGACTTGCCGGAGCCGGTGGGGCCGGTCACCAGCACCAGCCCGCGCGGCTTCTTGGCCAGCTCGGTGGCGATGGGCGGCAGCCCCAGCTCCTGGAAGGTGAGGATCTTGAAGGGGATGGTGCGGAAGGCGCCGGCCACCGCGCCGCGCTGCATGAAGACGTTGGCGCGGAAGCGCGACAGCCCCTTGACGCCGAAGGAGAGGTCGAGCTCGTTCTCCTCCTCGAACTTGTGCTTCTGCGCGTCGGTGAGGATCGAGTAGCAGAGCTGCTTGGTGTCGACCGGCGACAGCGGCGCCGTCTTGAGCGGCACGAGCTTGCCGTCGATGCGGAGCTGGGGCGGAGAGCCGGTGGTGATGTGGAGGTCGGAGGCCCCCTTCTCGACCATCGCCTTGAGCAGCTGGTGCAGGTTGGCCACGTGCGGTCCTCGTGCGGGTGCGGGCGGCTAGAACTTGTCCGGCGCGGTGTTGCCGACCGCCTCGGAGAGGTTGGTCATGCCGGCCTTCACCTTGGAGAGCGCGCTCATGCGCAGGGTGCGGAAGCCGAGGCGGATGGCCTCCTGCTTCAGCTCGGCGGTGGAGCAGCCCTGGATGATGAGCTCCTTGAGGCCGTCCCAGATCGGCATGACCTCGTAGACGGCGACGCGCCCCTTGAAGCCGCGGTCGTTGCAGGTCTTGCAGCCGCCCTTGTCGAACACCTGGAAGGTGCCGATCTCCTCGGGCGAGAAGCCGGCGTCGAGGAGCGCCTGGTCCTCCACCTGCACCGGCTTCTTGCACTCCTGGCAGAGCCGGCGGCAGAGCCGCTGCGCCACGATGGCGTTGAGCGAGGCGGTGACGAGGAACGGCTCGATGCCCATGTTGAGGAGGCGCGAGACGGTGCCCGGGGCGTCGTTGGTGTGGAGCGTGGAGAGCACCAGGTGGCCGGTGAGCGCGGCCTTGACGCCGATCTCGGCCGTCTCGAAGTCGCGGATCTCGCCGACCATGATGATGTCGGGGTCCTGCCGCAGGAAGCTGCGCAGGGCGGCCGCGAAGTTGAGGCCGATGTCCTCGTGCATCTGGACCTGGTTGATGCCGAAGAAGTTGAACTCCACCGGGTCCTCGGCGGTGGAGATGTTCCAGGAGACCTCGTTCAGCTT
>DASTGK010000102.1:0-6420 GCA_035719085.1 Anaeromyxobacteraceae bacterium | reverse complement strand
GCACCGCGTCCACCATGTAGAACACGGGGTTGCCGCGCGTGAAGGGCTCCAGCGCCGGCGGCAGCGCCCTCGCCGAGTAGAAGACCCCGCCCAGGAAGGTGAGGGGCAGGATGAAGAATGTAGGGAAGAAGTTCACCTGCTCGAAGCTCTGCGCCCAGATGGCCGAGGCCACCCCCATGCCGGCGAAGACCACCGCCACGAGGACGAGCATGGCGAGCGCCAGCGCCGGGTGGGCCACCTCGAAGCCGGTGAAGAGGGCCGCCACCAGCCAGGTGATGCCGCCCACCATGAGGCCGCGCAGCACCGCCGCGCCGACGAAGCCGGCCAGGATCTCGCCGTAGGAGAGCGGCGAGACGAGCAGGTCGACGATGGTCCCCTGCAGCTTCATGACGAACAGCGAGGAGGCGCTGTTGAGGTAGGCGTTCTGCACCACGCCCATGACCACCAGCCCGGGCACGATGAAGCGGGCGTAGGGGACGCCGTCGACCGGCCGCAGCTGGTGGCCGATCGACCAGCCGAAGACCAGGAAGTAGAGCGTGGTGGTGACGAGCGGCGAGGCCAGGGTCTGGCCGGGCACCCGCAGGAAGCGCCGGATCTCCTTCGAGAGGAGGGTCCGCAGGCCGAGCGAGATCACGCCTTCTCCTCCACCTCGGCCTTGCGCCCGACGAGCCCCACGTAGATCTCCTCGAGCGTCTGGCCGCCGTGGCGAGCGAGGAGCGCCTGCTTCTCCTCGACGAGCAGGAGCCGCCCGTGGTCGATGATGCCCACCCGGTCGGCCAGCTCCTCGGCCTCCTCCAGGTAGTGGGTGGTGAGCACGATGGTGGTGCCGCGCGCCCGCAAGAGCCGGACGTAGGCCCACAGGGCGCGCCGCAGCTCGACGTCCACGCCCGCCGTCGGCTCGTCGAGGAAGAGCACCTTCGGCTCGTGCACCAGCGCCTTGGCGATGAGGAGCCGCCGCTTCATGCCGCCGGAGAGCGCCCGGGCGTTGACGTGACGCTTCGGCAGCAGGTCGAGCGCCGTCAGGATCTCGACCACCCGGGCCTCGGTGAGCCGGAGGCCGAAGTAGCCGGCCTGGAACTCGAGCGCCTCCTCGACCGTGAAGAAGGGGTCGAAGTTGACCTCCTGCGGCACCAGCCCGACGACGCGCCGGGTGAAGCGGTAGTCGGTCACCACGTCCCGGCCGAGCACGGCGGCCGTGCCGCTGGTGGCCCGGGCCAGCCCCGCCACGATGGAGATGAGCGTCGTCTTGCCCGCCCCGTTCGGCCCGAGCAGGCCGAAGATCTCCCCCTCCCGGATGTCGAGGTCGACGCCGCCGAGGGCGGTGAGGGAGCCGTAGCGCTTCACGAGCTGCCGGAGCTGGACGACGGGCGCGGACACGGTGGGGCTGAACTGTAATCGAAGGCTCCGCCGCCGCCCACCTCGACCGCGCGCCCCGCCGGCGCCGTCCCGGGGCGCCGCCCGGGACGGGTGCCCGTGCATCCGTGCAGCCCCGCCCTGCGCCGTTGCGGCGTGACGCCGCGCACCCGCCCGCCTACAACCCCTGCTCCGGTCCGGCGCGCCGCCCCCGCGCCGCCGCCCCGAGGAGAGCCGCCCGATGAAGAAGCTCCACTACGGCTGGATCGTCGCCGCCGTCACCTTCGTGGTCCTCATGGCCGGCGCCGCCATCCGGGCCACGCCGGGCGTGCTGCTCGTGCCGCTCGAGCACGAGATGGGCTGGTCGCGGGCCACCACCTCGTCGGCCGTGTCGCTCGGCCTCCTCCTCTACGGCCTCGTCGGCCCGTTCTGCGCCGCGGTGGCCCAGCGGGTCGGCCTGCGCCGCACCATGGCCGGGGCGATGCTGCTCCTCGCCGCCGCGGTGCTCCTCGCCACCCGCATCCGCGAGCCCTGGCAGCTCATCCTGCTCTGGGGGCTCTTCGTCGGCACCGGCACCGGCATGGTGGCCACGGTGCTCGGCGCCGTGGTGGTGACCCGCTGGTTCTCGGCCCGCCGCGGCATGGTCCTCGGCGCCCTCACCGCCAGCACCGCCACCGGCCAGCTCCTCTTCCTGCCGGTGCTGGCGCGGCTCGCCGAGTCGACCGGCTGGCGCGCCGCCCTCTACCTCGTGGGCGGCCTGGCCGTCGCCACCGTGCCGCTCTCGCTGCTCTTCGTGCGCGAGTCGCCGGCCGCCGTCGGCCTGCGCCCCTACGGCGCGCCCGACGGGGAGGTGGTGGCGCCGCCGCGCCAGGGCAACCCGGCCACCATCGCGGTGCAGACGCTCTTCCGCGCCGCGCGCCACCGCGACTTCTGGCTCCTCGCCGGCACCTTCTTCGTCTGCGGCGCCAGCACCAACGGCCTCATCGGCACGCACCTCATCCCGGCCTGCATGGACCACGGCATGCCGGAGGTGAAGGCGGCCGGGCTGCTCGCCATGATGGGCATCTTCGACCTGTTCGGCACCACCGGCTCCGGCTGGCTCTCCGACCGGATGGACAACCGCTGGCTGCTCTTCACCTACTATGGGCTGCGCGGCCTCTCGCTCCTCTTCCTGCCGGACGCGCTGGCGCAGCAGGGCTCGGGGCTCTCGCTCTTCACCGTCTTCTACGGGCTCGACTGGATCGCCACGGTGCCGCCGACGGTGCGGCTCGCCGCCGACACCTTCGGCAAGGAGGACGCCCCCATCGTCTTCGGCTGGGTGATGGCCTCGCACCAGGTCGGCGCCGGCATGGCGGCGCTCGGCGCCGGGCTCATCCGCACGCACCTCGGCGACTACCGGATGGCCTTCATGCTCTCGGGCGGCCTCTGCCTGGTGGCGGCGCTCCTGGCGCTCGCCATCGGCCGCCGCCTCGGCCTCGTCCGCGTGCCGGCGCCGGTGCCCGTCCCCTCCGACGAGGGCTGACGCCGCGGAGCGCGCCCCACCGCGAAAAAGGTGAAGGGGCCCTTGGTGGAGGGCCCCTTCGATTTACGAACTACGAGCTCGTATCACGCGAGCGGGACCGGCCTCACGGCCGGAGGTGCACCGATTCGGATGTCTGCTGCAGCTGCTCTGCGATGCGACCTCCTTGGTAGGTGCTCCAAGAGGATCGTGTAGCCGCCGCCGCTCCGGCGTAACGCCCCGGTTGGAGCGTGCGGCGCGAACCTCCCGCGGGCGCCCGCGCGGCATCACCCGAAGGTTTCTGGGTCAGCCGGCGGGGTCAGGCGAGCGTCGTGCGAAAGCGCGACGCGGCGAGCCAGAGGATGCCGGTCCCGAGCAGGAGGAGCGACGCGAGCTGGAACCAGACGTCGCCCAGGCCGGCGCCCCGGAGCAGCACGGCGCGGACCACCTCGGCGAAGTGGCGGACGGGGTTGAGGTAGGTGACGAGCTGCAGCCAGCGCGGCATCCCGGCGATCGGCGTCATGACGCCGGAGAGCAGGATGGACGGCATCATGAAGAGGAAGCCGCCGAGGAAGGCCTGCTGCTGCGTCTCGGACACCGTCGAGATGAACAGGCCGATGCCGAGGGTCGACAGGAGGTAGACGAGCATGCCGGCGGCCACGACGAGCAGGCTGCCGCGGATGGGGACGCCGAAGACCCAGGTCCCGACGCTGACGAGCAGGAGCACGTCGAAGCTGCCGATGACGAGGTAGGGGAGCAGCTTCCCGAGCAGGAGCCAGATCGGCCGGATGGGCGTCACCATCACCTGCTCGAGCGTCCCCATCTCGCGCTCGCGGGCCAGCCCCATGGCGGTGACGAGCGTCGTGACGATGACGAGCAGCGTCGCCGAGATGCCGGGCACGACGTAGGGGGCGGTCTTGAGGCGCGGGTTGTAGGCCACCTGCGGCACGAGCACCGCCTGGGCCGGCGGCGGCCGCCCCCGCGCCGCCAGCCGCTCGCGCGCCAGCCGCTCCCCGAGGTCGCCGAAGTAGCGGGAGGCGGCGCCGCCCGCCACACCAGCGCGGTTGGGATCGGTCCCGTCGAGCAGCACCTGCACCTCGGCGGCGCGCCCGGCGGCGAGGTCGGCGGCCAGCCCCTCCGGCAGCACCACCACCGCCGCCGCCTGGCCGTCGTCGAGCCGGCGCTCGGCCTCGGGGAGGCCGGCGGCGTCGCCCACCCGGCGCAGCGTGCCGTCGGCGAGGACGCGGCGGGCGTGGAGCCGGCTCGTGTCGCTCCGGTCGTGGTCCACCACCACCGTGGGCACGTTGTCGACGTCGAAGTCGACGGCGAAGCCGAAGACCAGGGTCTGGATGAGCGGCGCCACGACCAGCAGGAACATGACGCGCCGGTCGCGCACCGTCTGGCGCACCTCCTTGCGGAAGACGGCGGCGAGCTGGCGGCGGGCGGTGGCGGCGGACATCAGGCGACCCTCCGCTGGAAGCGGGCGGTGGCGAGCGCCACGACCACGGTGGCGAAGAGGGCGACGGCGGCCAGGTCGGGCCAGAGGACGTCGAGGCCGTTCCCCTTGAGCAGGATGCCGCGCAGGGCGTGGACCAGGTAGCGCGCCGGGATGACGTGCGACAGGAGCCGCAGCGGCAGCGGCATGTTCTCCACCGGGAAGATCATCCCGGAGAGGATGATCGACGGCAGCATGGCCGAGAGCGTGCCGGCCTGCGTGGCGACGAGCTGGTTCTTGGCCAGCACCGAGATGAGCAGGCCCTGCCCCAGCATGCCGACGAGGAAGAAGAGCCCGACCGCGAAGAGCAGCAGCAGGCTCCCGCGCACCGGCACGTCGAAGGCGACGGCGCCCACCGCCACCACGAGCTGCAGCTCGAGCAGGCCGAGCGCCAGGTAGGGCAGGAGCTTGCCGAGCACGATCTCGAGCCGCCCCACCGGCGAGGCGAAGAGCTGCTCCATCGAGCCGCGCTCCCACTCGCCGGCGATGGCGAGGGCGGTGAGCATCACCGCGGTGATGGCGAGCAGGAAGGCGGCGATGCCCGGCACCATGTAGAGCGCCGAGCGGCCGGCCGGGTTGTAGCGGGTCCAGAGCTTCACCTGGATGGGCGGCGTCAGGTCGGCCGCGCCGGCGCCGGCCAGCCGCCGGCTCTCGGCCCGCACCACGCCGTCGGCCTTGGTGAGGAGCTGGTTGGCGACGAGCGCGTCGGCGCCGTCGACGAGGAGCTGCACCGGGGCGCGCCGCCCCTCGATGAGGTCGCGGCCGTAGCCGCGCGGCACGACCAGCACCGCCACGGCGTCGCCGCGCCGGAAGAGCGCCTCGGCCTGCTCCGGCGGCCGGCGCGTCACCACCTGGAACTCGCCCGAGCCCTCGAAGGCCCGCGCCAGCGCCCGCGACGCCTCGCTGCCGTCCTGGTCGGCCACCGCCACCCGCAGGTGGTCGATGTCGGTGGAGACGCCGTAGCCGAACAGGAAGAGCATCACCACCGGCATGGCGAGCGCGAGCGCCAGCGTGCGCGGGTCGCGCCGCACGTGGATCGTCTCCTTGGCCGCCATGGCGCCGATGCGGACGAGGGACCGGCGCAGCCGCTCGGCGCGGGTCACGGCGCCACCCCCGCGCCGCCCCGGTCGACCGCCGCCAGGAAGACGTCCTCGAGCGTGGCGGCCGCCTCCTCCACCTCCACCTCGCTGGCGCCAGCGGCGGTGAGGGCGGCGGCGGTGCGGCCGGCGTCGAGCGCGGCCGGGTCGACGCGCAGGTGGAGCGCCGCGCCGAAGGGGGCCACCGCCCGGACGCCCGGGTCCTGCCGCAGCCGATCGCCCGCCGGGCCGAGCCCCTTGCCGCGGGCCACCAGCACGCGGTCGGGCACCCAGGTGCGCTTCAGGCCGGCCGGCGTGTCGAGCGCCACGAGCCGGCCGTCGACCATGAGGCCGATGCGGCGGCAGTACTCGGCCTCGTCGAGGTAGTGGGTGGTGACGAACACGGTGGTCCCCTCGGCGGCCAGCTCGCGGATGAGCCGCCAGAAGGAGCGGCGCGCCACCGGGTCGACGCCGGCCGTCGGCTCGTCGAGGAAGACGATGCGCGGCCGGTGCAGGATGGCGTTGGCGAGCGCGACCCGCTGCCGCACGCCGCCCGGGAGCGCGCCGGTGATCGCGTCCGCCACCTCGACGAGGTCGGTGAGCGCGAGCACCTCGTCGGCGCGCCCCGCCAGCGCCGCGCCCGAGAGCCCGTAGGCGCCTCCGAAGAACTCGAGGTTCTCGCGCACGCGCAGGTCGAGGTAGAGCGAGAAGCGTTGCGACATGTAGCCGATCGCCGCCTTCACCCGCTCCGGGTCGCGCCCCACGTCGTGGCCCGCGACCGTGGCCTCGCCGGAGGTGGGGGCGAGGAGCCCGCACAGCATGCGGATGGTGGTCGACTTGCCCGCGCCGTTCGCGCCCAGCCAGCCGAAGATCTCGCCCGCCGGGACCTCGAAGGAGACGCGGTCCACGGCGGTGAAGGCGCCGAAGCGCCGGGTCAGCTCGCGCGCGCGGATGACGGGCTCGCTCACGGCGCAACGCCTCCGGCGCCGCCGAGTCGC
>DASTGK010000101.1:0-2370 GCA_035719085.1 Anaeromyxobacteraceae bacterium | reverse complement strand
GCTGATGGCCGGCCTCGACGGCATCGAGAACAAGATCAACCCGGGCCAGCCGCTCGACAAGGACATCTACGGCATGTCGCCGGAGGAGCTGAAGGACATCCCGAAGATGCCGGGCTCGCTCGACGAGGCGCTCGAGTGCCTGCGCAAGGACCACAAGTTCCTGCTCAAGGGCGACGTCTTCACCGAGGACGTCATCGAGACCTGGATCCAGTACAAGTACGACAAGGAGGTCAACCCGGTCCGGATGCGCCCGAGCCCGATGGAGTTCGCGCTCTACTTCGACATCTAGACCGCGGGTCGCACCTCGCGTTCATCGGCGGCCGTCCGGGAGACCGGGCGGCCGTCGCCTTTTCGAGGGGGCGCCGGTGTGGGACGGCGAGTGGCGCCGCGGCCGCCCTTGGTGGTATTCGCAGTCTCTCCGTGGTGCTCCCCTTCGTCCGCTCGTTCCGCGCCGCCGCCGGCGGCCTGCCGCGCGTCTTCTGGACGCTCTGGGCGGGCATGCTGGTCAACCGGCTCGCCTCCTTCGTCATCACCTTCCTCGCCCTCTACCTGGTGCGGGAGCGGGGCTTCAACCCGACCGAGGCGGGGCAGGTGGTGGCGCTCTACGGCGTGGGGCTGCTCCTCGCCGGGCCGCTCGGCGGCGCGCTGGCGGACCGGATCGGCCGGCGGCTCACCATGCTCATCGGCCTCGGGAGCGGCGGCATGGCGGTGGCGGCCATCGGCTTCGTGCGCGAGCCCTGGGCGCTCGCCACGCTCGCCTTCCTGGCGGCGCTCACCGGCGACCTCTACCGCCCGGCCGCCAACGCCGCGGTGGCCGACGTGGTGGCCCCGGCCGACCGGGCGCGCGCCTTCGGCCTCGTCTACTGGGCGGTCAACCTGGGCTGGGCGGTGAGCCTCTCGGTGGCCGGCTTCGTGGCCGAGCGCTCCATGCTGGCGCTCTTCCTGGCCGACGCGGTCACCTCCTTCCTCTTCGCCGGCATCGTCTTCCACAAGGTGCCGGAGACGCGGCCGGCGCACCACGCCCACGCCCCGGTGCTGGAGGGGCTGGTGCGGGTCTTCAAGGACGGGCCGTTCGTCGCCTTCCTGGCGCTGCACCTCGTGGTGCTGGTGGTCTTCACCCAGTTCCAGCTGGCGGCGCCGCTCGACTACGCGGCCCACGGCGTCGGGCCGGTGGCCTTCTCGCTCCTCATGGCCTTGAACGGCGTGGGCGTCGTCATCCTGCAGCCGCTCCTCTCGCCCCACCTGCACCGGCACGACGGCGCCAAGGTGCTGGCGCTCTCCACCGTGCTCGTCGGCGTGGGCTACGGCCTCAACGTCTTCGCCGGGTCGATCCCGGCCTACCTGGTGGGCGCGGTGCTCTACACCACCGGCGAGGTGCTCGGCTTCCCGGTCGCCTCGGGCATCGTGGCCGACCTGGCGCCGCCCGACCTGCGCGGCCGGTACCAGGGCGCCTTCTCGATGATCTGGGGGACGGCCTTCACCCTCTCGCCGCTCGTGGGCGGCGCGGTGCTGCACCGCTTCGGCGGGCAGGTGCTCTGGCTCGGCTGCCTCGCCACCTGCCTCGTCATGGCGGCCGGCCACCTGGCCGCCGGCCCCGCTCGCCGCCGCCGGCTCGCCGAGGCCGCGGTCCCGCCCTCGCCCCCGCCGGGCGAGAGCGCCGGGCAGCGGGGGCTGGTCGCCTAGCCCCTAACGTCTCTCCAGGATCTTCAGCGCGGTCAGCGCGTAGAGCGACCCGTACACCAGGTGCTCCGGCCGCTGGGCGATGTGGATCAGCTCGGCGAGCGTGCGCGTGCCGTCGACGCGCGGCAGGAGCTCGGCCTCCCACCTCTCCAGCTCGACCTCGTGCAGGCCGTAGGCGGGCTGGGGCGTGGGGATGAGCCGGTCCTCCGGCGAGAGGAGCCGGTAGAGCCGCTCCGGCTTGTAGAGCTTCTTCACGCCGCGGGTGATGAGGTTGGCCGGGTGGAGGTCGATCTTGATCGCCTCGCGGTCGGCCCGGGCGGCGAAGTGCATGCGGTACTCGCCCTCCTCCCAGCCGAAGAGCGAGTAGACGATGGCCTTCACCTGCTGGGCCACGTAGTAGATCTTCTCCGTCTCCTTGAGGAGCCCCATCTCCACCAGGATGTCGCCGGTCCGCCGCTTGGTCTGGTCGGCGGCCGCCTGCACCAGCTCGAGCTGCGTCTGCGTCAGCTTGCCGACGCGCACCAGGAACGGCCCGAAGCGGTCGGTCACCAGGTTGGAGATGGCGAAGCAGGGGCGCCCGGCGTCGAAGACGATGGTCTTCTTCACCTTGCCCTTCTGCAGCGTCAGCTCGCCGGTCTGCTGCGCCAGGTGGAAGGCGGTGATGAGGTCGGGGAGGTTGTCCTCGAGCCG
>DASTGK010000100.1:0-2309 GCA_035719085.1 Anaeromyxobacteraceae bacterium | reverse complement strand
ACCGGCGCGCGGCGGACCTCGGCCGGGCCGGGCTCCTCCGAGGGGAGCGGCTCGGCGGGCGCTGCGGCCTGCGGCTCGGCCGGCGCGGCCGCCTGGGCCGAAGGCTGGGGCGGCGTGGCCGACGGGCCGGGCCAGAGGCTGGCGAGGCCGGAGATGGCGGCGCCGGCCAGCAGGGCGAGGAAGCTGATGCCGGCGAGCCGCCTCAGCCGGCGGCGGCGCGACAGGGCCCGCAGCTTCCGCGGCACCTCCTGGTTCTCCGGGTCGAGCGTGAGGACGCGGTCCCAGAGCGCCAGGGCGCGGGCGCTGGCGCCGTCGGCCAGGGCCGCGTCGCCGCGGGCCGAGAGGGCCGCCACGGCGCGCGGCACGAACGCGGCCTTGAAGGCGGCCGGGTCGCGCAGGAAGGCGGTCAGCTCCTCCTCGGGCCGGTCGAGGCCGACGTCGGCCAGGACGGCGTCGAGCGCCTCGCGCACCTCGGCGGCGCTCTGCGGCCGCCGGGCCGGGTCGACCGAGAGGAGCCGGCGCACCAGGTCGGCGAGGCGCGCGGAGACGCGGGCGTCGACCGCCTGCGGGTCGTCGAAGTCCCCCTCGATCGACCGGCGCAGGATGGCCGTCGGGTTCCCGGCCGCGAAGGGGAGCTTCCCGGTGGCCAGCCAGTAGAGGATGGTGCCGAGCGAGAAGAGGTCGGAGCGGGCGTCGGCCTCCTGGCCCTCGACGATCTCCGGCGCCATGTGGTGCGGCGAGCCGACGAGCGCCCCGGTCATCGTCATCCGCTCGTCGGAGGCGAGGATGCGGGCGATGCCGAAGTCGGCCAGCTTGATGGCCGGCCGCTCCCCCTCCTGCACCAGCACGTTCTCCGGCTTCAGGTCGCGGTGGATGACGCCGGCCGAGTGGGCGTGGACCAGCGCGTCGCAGAGCGCCCGGCCGACGAGGAGGCCGACCTCGGGGAAGCCGAAGCCGACCTGCTGCGCGTAGGCGCGGAGCGTGCGGCCGCGGATGAACTCGGTGACGAGGTAGGCCTCGGGCGCGCCGTCGCCGGCGTAGTCGTAGATCTCGACGATGCCTGGGTGGGCCAGGCGGGCCACGGCGCGCGCCTCGCGGGAGAAGCGGGCGCGGCTCTCGGCCGCCTCGGCCAGGTGCGGGTGGAGCAGCTTGACCGCCACCTCGCGATCGAGCGCCGAGTCGCGCCCCCGGTAGACGACGGCCATGCCGCCGCTGCCCACCTGCTCGAGCAGCTCGTATCGGCCGAGCATCCTGATCACGGTGAGGGTCTCCAGCGGGCTCCGGGGCGCGGACGCCCAAATCCCGGTGCCGGGTGCGACAGTCCTGCCGGGGATGGGCGCTGCACTATGACACGGGCGCCCGGGTCCGGGCCAGAAGCCGGCCACGCCGCCGAGGGGGCCATGGCGGGCCGCCCGGCCCGGTCACCAGGTGGGGAAGGCGGCGCCGCCGGAGCCGGGGAGGAACCGGCTCGCCACCAGCGTCCGGATGGTCTCGGGCAGGATCTCGGTCGAGACCGGGTAGCGCGGCCGGAAGCCGATGCCGGCCAGCCGCGAGGTGTCGTAGTAGTGGTCGGCGCTCATCCAGTGGAGCGCCTCGCGGTCGATGCGCGGCAGGAGCATGCCCACCTGCGCGCCGGCGTAGCGTCGCCAGGCGCGGACGAGCCGCCGGTTGATGGGGTCGAGCAGCGCCCGGTCCGGCACGTGGCGGAAGAGCCAGAGGAGCGCCGCGGTGAGGCGCGGCCAGGTGGGCAGGGAGCGGCCCGGCTGGTAGCCGAGCGCCGTGAGCGCCGTCTCGAGGTGCTCGGCGAGGGCCAGCGGCGCGTCGTCGGCCACGTTGAAGGCCCGCCCCACCACCGCGCCGTCGTCCGGGTGGCTCACCACGTGGACCACGGCGCGGGCCAGGTCCTCGAGGTGGCAGAGGTGGGCCACGGGGCCGCGCTGGATGATGGGCACCCGCGCCTTGCGCTGGTTGAAGAGCGCCACGAGCGCCAGCGCCCGCACCGGGCCGCCGCGCAGGGTCGGCCCGTAGAGGAGCGCCGGGCGGAGCACGGTGAGCGGCGCGCCGGCGCGGAAGGCGCTCCAGCTGGCCCGCTCCGCCCGCCAGCGGATCCGCTCGTAGGAGGTGCGGGGCGACTTCAGCTCCCCCTCGCGGCAGGGCAGGTTGCGCGGCTGGCCGTAGACGGCGCAGGTGGAGAGGTGGACGAGCCGCCGGGCGCCGTGCTCGCGCGCCAGCCGGGCGGCGCCCAGGGCGGCGGCGGCCTCGGCCAGAGCAGAGACGTGGCATCATGATTCCGTTTCCAGAGAATCGCC
>DASTGK010000099.1:0-3388 GCA_035719085.1 Anaeromyxobacteraceae bacterium | reverse complement strand
GCCTACCCGAGGTGACGAGCGACCGATGGCCCGGGGGGGAGCCAGCAGGGGATGGGAGCGCGGCGCGGGGCGCCGCCGGCAGGGCCCTGTCCTGGCGCTCGCGGCGCTCGTCGCGCTCGCCGCCGCCGCGCCGGCCGCGGCCGGCGACCTCTCCGGCCGCGCCGATCTCACCTACGCCTGGGACGACCTCGGCGCCACCTCGAGCGACTACCTGCGCCAGGTCTACTGGCTCGACTACCGCCGCCAGGTCTCGCAGCCCATCACCTACCGGCTCTCGCTCCGCTACCAGGACGATCGCGGCACCACCGAGGCCGCCGGCCGGCGCACGCCCTTGCGGCTCCAGGCGCTCGCCCCCACCGCCAGCCTCGACTACCGGCTGGAGAGCTTCGGCCTCACGGCCTCCTGGCGGCGCACCGACGAGCGCTTCCTCGACGCGGCCGACGACCGGTACCACGCGCGCGTCATCGAGCGGCTCGGCGGCGCGGTGTGGCTCGCCCCCTTCCCGGACGGCGACGTGACGGTGGCCGCCGACCGGCTGGCCTTCCGCAGCGCCGAGGTCGACACCTCCGACGACCGGCTCGGCGTCACCTTCCGCTACGGCACCGGGGCGTTCCGCCTGGTCGACGAGAACCGGCTGCAGCGGTTCGAGGACGGGCGCACCGGGCTCTCGCGCACCAGCATGGGGCCGCGCCTCACCGTCGGCTACGGGCGCACCTTCGGCGAGGCGGGCAGCCTCTCGGCGCAGTACCTCCTCGACTGGTTCCGCAACGAGCAGGAGGTGCGCACCGGCGCCGCCGCCAGCGTGGCCGTCGAGGTGCAGCCGGCGGCCGGGCTCTACGCCCAGGACGACCTGCCCATCGACACCGCACCGCTGCCGCCCCTGCCGGCGCTCGTCGACCGGGTCTTCGACGCGCCGGCCGGCGTCTCCCTCGGCCCGGGCGGCGTCTCCTTCCAGAACCTGGGGCTCGACCTCGGCCGCTTCGAGGCGGTCGACGAGCTGCGCGTCCACGTCCGCGGCGCCGGCGGCGCGCCGGTCCCCTTCGGCGGCTCGATCACCTGGTCGGCCTACACCAGCCAGGACGGGCTGCGCTGGGCCCCGGTGGACGGCGTGACCGCCCTCTTCACCGAGGGGATGAGCGCCTGGCAGGTGACCTTCCCGCCGGTGAGCGCCCGCTTCGTGAAGGTGGTCAACTTCGGCGTCAACACCGTGGAGACGCAGGTGACCGAGCTGCAGGCCTTCGTCCACGAGGCCTTCCAGCCGGGCGCGCCGCGCCGCTCGTCCAGCCTGCGCCAGGGGCTCGGCCTGTCGCTCGCGAGCCGCCCCTGGCGCCTCGTGCAGCTCGCCGTCACCGCCCGGGCGAACGCCGACGCCGTCACGCCGCCGGGCGCCGCGCGCCGCTGGACGAGCGACCTCTCCGCCCTGGCAAGCGCCAGCGCCGGGCCGTTCGGCCCGTTCCTCCTCGGGGCGGCCCAGGGCGTCACCACGGCGCGCCAGCCCTTCGGCTTCTCGCAGACCTCCGTCACCAGCGCCGCCTCGGTGCGGTGGCAGCCCCTCGAGCGGCTCACCGCCGTGGCCGAGGGGCGGCGCGCCGAGGACCGCATCCGCGCCATCCTCGACGTCCGCACCGTCACCACCGGCGCCTCGCTGTCGTCGGGGCTGGGGCTGCTCGAGGCGCTGCGGGCCTCGGTGCAGGCGGGCTTCAACCGGCAGGAGATCGAGGGGGGCGGCGTCACCTGGTACCTCACCGCCTCGGGCCAGCTGGCGGCGGCCCTGCGGCGCGACCTCGACCTCGTCCTCGACGCCAACGCGCAGCGCACCCTGGCGCGCCGCGGCGACACCTCGGCGCAGCTCGAGGTCCCGCTCATCCGCATCCTCGTCTACGAGCGGTACACCGCCGAGGCGCGCTGGCACCCGGGCCCGCAGCTGGCCCTCGTGGCGCGGATCGGCTGGTCGGCCGCCGAGGCGCAGGGCGGCCTGTTGCAGAGCTACCGGGCGAGCTGGGCCCCCTTCCCCGGCGGCGCGGTGCAGCTCGCCTTCGACTACGCCGAGGAGGTCGACCCCCTCACCGGCCGCTCCCTGCGACGCCTCGCCGCGTCGCCGCGCTGGACCATCAACCGCCACGCCTCCCTGGAGCTCGACTACAACATGGTGCGCGGGACCGGATCGCTCCCGGTGCGCCAGCAGAACCTCTTCCTGACGTTCAGCCTGAGGCTGTGATGCCCCTCACGCGCGAGGATGCCCGCATGCACCGTGCCCAGACCCTCCTGCTCGTCGCCGCGCTCGCGGCCGCCGGCTGCGGCGCGCCGGCGCGCTACCTGAACCGGAGCGCCGACCTCTCCGGCATCTCCACCGTGGCCGTCCTGCCGTTCGAGAACGTCACCACCGACAAGCTCTGCGCCGAGCGCGTGCACAAGATCTTCGTCACCGAGCTCCTCGCCCGCGACGCCTTCAAGGTGGTCGAGCCGGGGCTGGTGGCGCGGGTGGTGCGGCGCGACCAGCTCGACCCGGCCGCCCTGTCGCCCGAGGAGATCAAGCGGACCGGCCAGGCGCTCGGGGCGCAGGCCTTCTTCCTCGGCGCCGTGCTCGAGTACGACGAGGGGCGCAGCGGCGGGTACGCGCCGTCGCCGCGGGTGAAGCTCCTGCTGCGGCTGGTGGACGCCGAGACCGGCGCGACCGTCTGGTCGGTGAGCCGGGAGCGGGGCGGCGCCACGGTGAGCGCGCGCCTCTTCGGCATCGGCGGCCACCCCGCCTCCAGCCTGGCCGAGGAGCTCATCCGGGAGGAGCTGGCGCTCTTCGCGCGCTAGCCGCCGCCGTGGCCCGCCGCCCCACGCCCCTCGCCCTCGCCCTCGGGCTCGCGCTCGCGGCCGCTCCGTCGGCCGCCGCCGCCGGTGAGCGGGTGGTGCTCCTGCCGCTCGAGGGCGTCACCCGGTCGGCCGCGGCCCGCCAGGCGGTCGGGGGCGCCGTCGAGGCGGCGCTGCGGCAGAAGGGGTACGAGCTCGTCCAGGGCGACGCCGTCGAGGAGTGCCTGCGCGCCCGGCGCATCCGCTACCTCGACTCGCTCACCGCCGCCGACGCCGTGGCGCTCCTCGCCGCGACCGGCGCCGACGCCGCCGTGCTCGGCACCGTCCTCGCCTGGGACGCGGCCGGCGCCGATCCGTCGGTGGCGGTCGCGGTGCGCGTGATCGGGTCGAAGGGGGACCTCCTCTTCACCGACCTCCTCGGCCTCACCGCCGCCGAGACGGAGGGGCTCTTCGGCCTCGGGCGGGCCACCGGTCCGGACGAGCTCGCGCGCCGGCTCGTGGCGCGCCTCCTCGCGCCCCTGCCGACGGGCCGGATCACCGCCGTCGCGCCACGGCGCCCCGGCCGCGGCGGCGCGGCGCCGCGCGT